>NZ_JBIRAW010000060.1:0-28779 GCF_044326315.1 Actinomadura sp. 9N407
TGACTGGTGGCGTGTCCGCATTCCCAGACCCCCGGGACGGCCAACCCGCCACGAGTCAACGAAGCCGGAGCGCGACGTGAACCGGGGCTAGAGGCCCCAGTCGTAGTTGGGGACCGCGGCGTCGGCGATGTGGAAACGGCCGCCGGGCCTCGGCTCCTCCTTCTGGTCGCCGCGCGCCTTGACCACGTTCTTGCCGAAGTCCGGGACGAGCGGACGGCCCACGTCGCGCCGGAGCCAGAGCCGCAGCAGGTGCCGGCGGCGCTCGGGCTCGGGGTGGTCGACGTACCCGGTACGGGAGTGCAGGGCGGCGTAGTTGAGCAGCCACTGGACGTCGCCGGGCTGGAAGTCCATGTCCAGGGCGAGGCCCGGTTCCTGGGTGATCTCGTCGAACAGGTTCAGGACCTCGATCTGGGCCTCGGTGAGGCGGGGGACCTCGGGGTAGTCCTGGGCCGAGAAGATCATCGAGCTGCCCGCGTACGTACTGAAGATGCCGTCCACGTACGAGCAGATCGGGGACGTGTAGGTGTTGGCGGGCGAGTCGGGGTCCTGCTTGCGCCAGTCCCAGTGCCACGGCTCGAACAGCAGGTGCGCCAGGTCGGGCCGGCGGCGCGCGACCTCGTTGAAGATCGTGGTGCCGCTGACCAGGCTGCTGGAACCGCCCGCCCGCGCGCCGCGCAGGCACATCAGGGCGACGACGTCGGAGCTGTCGGAGTGGAACGGCAGCCGGTCGCGGACGCGGGACGGCAGCGCGGTCGGGTCATCGAGCGTCTTGTCGGACGTGGCGATGACGTGGTCGAGCACGTCGCCCTGCTGGTTCTGCGACATCGGCGTGCCCAGGTGCAGGCCCATCACGTAGAAGACGGCGGCCGCGACGGCGTCGCCGTACTCCTCGGTACGCAGGCCCCGGACCAGGATGAAGCCGCGGCCCGCGTCCATCTGGCCGGCGCACTCGTCGATCAGCCCGGCACAGGCGTCCAGCGGGTAGTCGGCGGCGGTGACGGTACGCAGGTCGGGGTCGTCGGCGACGAAGCGGCGCCCGGCGGCCTCCAGGTCGGCGCGCTCGGCATCGGACAGGAGGTAGATCCAGTCGGTGGAGCCTGCCAGCTCGTCGCCGCGCCAGGCGGACGGGCCGGAGATCGGGGACAGGTCGACGGTGGTGGTCATGCTGCCTCGCAAAAGGGGGAGGCGGCCGCAGACGGGACGCCGCGGCCGGGTGAACGTACGGGCTGCGGGCGTCCGGTTCAGAAGGGGGTCTGCGGGTTTCCCACGGCGGTGCCGGGACGCAGACCGGTGCGCGGGGGATGCACCCGCAGCGGCTCTCGATAGCCGCGCGCCGCAGGTCCAAGGCCCTTCGAGGCTGCTCGGATCATGGCGGACTCCCGGCTGTGGAGGATCTTCCGCAACCGTAGGACAGCCGAACCGATCTCGTCAAGCGAGATGGCATCTCGCGTTTTGTTATTTCGCCGGTCAGCCGATCGGGCGGACCTGGACGGTCCCGTTCTCCAGGACCCGGCTCTCGAACGAGGGCTGCCGGCTGGTGGCGGGGCCGTGCACGACCGCGCCGTCGGCGACCCGGAACGTGCTGCCGTGCCAGGGGCAGACCACGCAGAGCTCGTCGGAGTCCCCCACGATCCGGCCCTGGTGCAGCGGCCCGGCCAGATGGCTGCACCGGTCCGTCAGGACGTGGATCTCCTCGCCGTCCCGCAGCACGAACAGGCTGATGTAGCCCAGCCGGCGCTGGACCGGCCAGCCTTCGGGCAGCTCGGACTCCGAGCACAGGTCGTGCCAGCCGAGCGGCACCAGATGCGCGACCTGGTCGGCGTGGCTGGCGCCGGCGGCCTGCCGGAACGCCAGATGGCCGCCGAGGTAGCCGCCGGCCATGAGCGCGGTGAGGCCCGCGAAGCCGAGGGCGCGCCCCGTACCGTCGCGGCCGCGCGTGCGGGCCACGAACGAGGCGGAGTAGAGCAGGGTCGCGGTGCTCGTGCTCATCGCGTGCACCAGACCGACGCGCTGCTGCTGGCGATGCAGGGACGCCCAGTCGGCCAGGCCCGTCAGCGCGGTCGGGACGGCGGCGGCGAGCCCCGCCGCGACCAGGGCCTGCGACGCCCGCTGGGTCCCGGGCATCAGGTCCAGCACACCGGCCGAGATCCAGCACCCCATCGGCACGTCCGTCAGCGGCGGATGCGCGGGATGGCCGACGGGCACGCCGTGCAGCGCGTCCTTGACCGGGCCCGGCCGCAGCGTCTTCTGCACGGCCACCGAGACCGTCCGGATGACGCGGTCCAGGCCGTGGGCGTGCTCCAGGTTGTCGGCCAGATCCACCGGATGCGCGCCGGCCTGAATCCGGGGACTACGCCGGAAGATCCTGCTCGCCCTTCGGTTCATGTCCCTCCTCGGGTGCGCGTCCGGTAGTCGATCAGGACGGCCGTAATAGGACGCCCTTGCGACATTAGCCGCCGTGTTCTCCAGTTGACCACCCAGGCGAACGTCCGCCGGGCCCGCCGGACGGACCGGCCACCCACAGTGATGGATACCTACCTACGCGTACCTACCCTAAACCGGCTGTGTTCCAAAGCCCCGGCTCAGGTACTCGCCTGGCGGCTCGCACCTGACCGGTTCTTGTGCGAGCGCGGCATCGCTTCGCGATCTGTCCGGTGAGACTCGCCTTCGGCGTCGCTTCACCGGACAGGTAACGCGCTCGCGCGGTGGCTGAGGCCCTTTAGCGCGGGGACCGACGCTCACCGGCCGTCCGGGGACCCGGCCAAGGCACGCTAGCGCCCGTGGTCAACCGACGGGCTCGACGGTGACCGGGACGCCGTTGAAGACGGCGTTGCCGGACAGCGGGTCGATCTCGTGCTCGTCGGTGACGGCGTTGACGTTGACGCCGGCGTTCTGGCGGGCGACTTCCGTCCGGGTGCCGGGGCGGTCGTGGCCCCAGCCGTGCGGGAGGCTCACCACCCCTGCCATGACGGTGTCGGTCGGCTCGGCGACGGCCTCCAGGGTGCCCGTACGGGACGCCACGCGGACGGTGTCGCCCGCGGCGACGCCGAGGCGTTCGGCGTCGGCGGGGTTGAGCTGGAGCGTGCAGGTGTTGGAGCCGCGGACGAGTTCGGGGACGTTGTGCAGCCAGCTGTTGTTGGACCGCAGGTGGCGGCGGCCGATCAGCAGCATCCCGGCGGGATCGCGGTCGCCGTCGAGGGCGGCGCGCAGCCGGTCGGCGTCGGCGGCGAACGCGGGCGGGCACAGCTCGATCCGGCCGGAGGCCGTGCAGAGCACCTCGTCCAGCCGGGGGCGGAGGGCGCCGAGGTCGAGGCCGTGCGGGTGCTCGGTACGCAGCCGGGCCAGCGTGAGGCCGGCCGGGTCGGCGCCGAAGCCGTCGCCGTACGGGCCGAGGCGGAGCATCATGTCGAGCCGCTGCTCGGTCAGTGAGATCTCGCCGTCGAGCATCTTGCGCAGCTCGTCGGGCTCGCGGCCCTGCACCGGGGATCCGGCCACGGTGACGGCCTTCGCCAGCGTGGAGCCGATGATCATCTCGTCCAGTGCGGCGGGGTCGCCGTCCAGGCCGGAGGCCAGCACGGCCAGTCGCGCCAGGATCTGCGACTCGGACGGACGGCCCGGCGGCAGGGCGACGGCGGGCGGCGAGTAGCGCACGTAGTCGCGGACGGCCAGGCCCAGCAGTGACACGTCGTAGTGCGGGGTCTGTACGGGGCGCGGCGGCGGCAGCACGACGTTCGCGTGCCGGGTCGTCTCGTTGAGGTACGGGTCGACGCTGACCATGAACTCCAGGCCCGCGAGCGCCTTGTCGATCCGCTCGGAGCCCGGGGCCGACAGGGCGGGGTTGCCGCCGATCGTGATCAGCGCCCTGATCCGGCCCTCGCCGGGCGTCTCGATCTCGTCGGCGAGGGTGGCGACCGGAAGCTCGCCGTTCACCTCGGGCAGGTCGCGGACGCGGCTGCGCCAGCGCCCGGTGGTGAACGGCCGCTTCTTGCGGTAGACGGGCGTGTGCGCCGGGCGCGGGAACATCGCGCCGCCCTCGCGGTCGAGGTTGCCGGTCAGCACGTTGAGCACGTCCACGAGCCAGCTGTTGAGCGTCCCGAACGCCTGGGTGCAGGTCCCGATGCGGCCGTAGACGGCCGCGGTCTCGGCGGCGGCCAGCTCGCGCGCCATCCGGCGGATCGTCGCGGCGTCGATGCCGGTGACGGGCGCGACGCGTTCGGGGGAGAAGTCGACGACGAGGGCGCGCAGATCGTCCAGCCCGTGCACCGGCCGCCGGACGGGCCGGGCGAGGTCCTCGGCGAACAGCGTGTGGACGAGCGCCATCAGCAGGTACGCGTCGGTGCCCGGCCGGATGAAGACGTGCTCGTCGGCGAGGTCGGCGGTACGGGTCCGGCGCGGATCGACGACGGTGACCTTGCCGCCGCGCTTGGCGATGGCCTTGAGCCGGCCGGGGAAGTCGGGGGCCGAGCACAGGCTGCCGTTGGACTCCAGCGGGTTCGCGCCCAGCATGAGCAGGTGCGAGGTCCGGTCGAGATCGGGGACCGGGATCGCCAGCGGGTCACCGAACATGTAGCCGCAGCTCACATGCTTGGGCATCTGGTCGGCGGTGCTCGCCGTGTAGATGTTGCGGGTGCCGAGCGCCTTGATGAGCGCGCCGCCGTACAGCGGTCCGGCCACCGAGTGCGCGGTCGGGTTGCCGATGTAGACCGCGACGGCGTCCTTGCCGTACCGCTCGATGATCTCCGCGATCCTGCGGCCGACGGTCGCGAACGCCTCGTCCCAGCTGGTCTCGGCGCCGTCCAGGAGCGGTGCCTGCAACCGGTCGGGGTCGCTGTCGAGCTTGCCGAGCGTGGCGCCCTTGGGGCAGATGAACCCCTTGCTGAACGGGTCGTCCCGGTCGCCGCGAACACGGGTGACCGTGCCCGAGTCGTCCAGTGTCAGCTCCAGCCCGCACAGGGCTTCACAGAGGGGACAAGTGCGGAATGCCGTACGGCTGCCCATCAAGACTCCTTGTGACCGGGACCGTACTAATCATGACGCCTCACCCATGAGCGCGCCAGGCTCCGACCATGGCGGTGGTTCTTGACATGGCCGCCGGCCTGTGATGTTGGCCGAATCCCCAACAGCGGGACGTATCCACAGGGGAAGGCCCCGGTCCGTCACTGGACCGGGGCCTTCGCGGGAGGGGTCAGGAGCCGTTGACGCCGAGGCCCTGGGCGACGCGGTCGCCGAGGTCCTTCTGGACGTTGCGCCAATACTCGACGACGCGGGGCTTCATCTCGGGGCTGACCTCGGGGGCGGTGGCGTGCCCGAGGATGTTGCCCACCATGTTGTCGCGGTCGGTGTCCGACAGGACCTTCTCCCACAGGGTGCGGGCCTGGCCGAAGTCGTCGTCCTCGCTGTGCAGGGCGTACGCGCTGCGGACGATCTCGCCCGCGACGTCGTACGAGTCGCCCTTCCACAGCTCGGGGTCGGCGGCCGGGCCGTTCACGCTGTTGGGCGAGTAGACCGGGTCGGTCGGGTTGCGGTAGGCCATCGCGCCGTCGAAGTTGTACGAGTGCACGGGGTTCTTCGGCGCGTTGACCGGCAGGTGCAGGTAGTTGGCGCCGATGCGGTAGCGGTGGGCGTCGGGGTAGGAGAACAGCCGGCCCTGCAGCATCTTGTCCGGGGAGGCGCCGATGCCGGGAACGAGGTTGGCCGGCTCGAACGCGGCCTGCTCGATCTGGGCGAAGTAGTTCTCGGGGTTGCGGTTGAGGGTCCACGTGCCGATGGTGATCGGCTCGTAGTCGGCGTGCGGCCAGACCTTGGTCAGGTCGAACGGGTTGAACCGGTAGTCCGCGGCGTCCTCGAACGGCATGACCTGGACCTGGACCGTCCAGGACGGGTGGTCGCCCCGCTGGATG
This sequence comes from Actinomadura sp. 9N407, assembly GCF_044326315.1. Lineage (NCBI taxonomy): Bacteria > Bacillati > Actinomycetota > Actinomycetes > Streptosporangiales > Thermomonosporaceae > Actinomadura > Actinomadura sp. 9N407. The sequence continues at coordinate 5,901 of NZ_JBIRAW010000060.1, forward strand.
GCGGTGTAGAGGTCGCGGATGTGGACGTCGGGGTCCTGGGCGTCGGCCTCGGCGGCGGTGAAGTTCTTGATGCCCTGGTCGCTCTTGAAGTGGTACTTGACCCAGAACTTCTCACCGGCGGCGTTGTACCAGAGGAACGTGTGCGAGCCGTACCCGTTCATGTGCCGCCAGGAGGCCGGCGTGCCGCGGTCGGTCATCAGCAGCGAGACCTGGTGGGCCGACTCGGGCGTGAGCGTCCAGAAGTCCCACTGCATGTTGTTGTCGCGCAGGTGGTTGTCGGCGCGGCGCTTCTGCGAGTGGATGAAGTCGGAGAACTTCTGCGGGTCGCGGATGAAGAAGACCGGCGTGTTGTTGCCGACGAGGTCGTAGTTGCCCTCGTCGGTGTAGAACTTCATCGAGAAGCCGCGCGGGTCGCGGCCGGCGTCCGCGCTGCCGAGCTCGCCCGCCACGGAGCTGAACCGCACCAGGGACTCGGTACGGGCGCCCTTCTGGAACAGCCCGGCCCGGGTGAACTGGCTGACGTCCTCGGTGATCTCCAGGGTGCCGAACGCGCCGCCGCCCTTGGCGTGCACGACCCGCTCGGGGACGCGCTCGCGGTTGAAGTGCGCCATCTTCTGGATGAGGTAGTGGTCCTGCAGCAGCAGGGGGCCGTTCGGGCCGACGCTCTGCGAGTGGTCGTCGCTGGGGGCGGCGATACCGGCGTCCGTCGTGGTGGTGGGCCTGACGCTCATGGGCGCGGTTCCTCCTTGCTCCGTGGGTGATGCGGATCCGCTGGGTGGTTCAACTCGGTGTGGTCGGGCTCGAGGTGGGCCGGCCCGGGGTGGGCCGGCTCCGGGCGGGCACCGCGCCGTCGGCCCGCTCGCTGGAACGTTCCAGGCGGCAGTCCGGGCACAGGCCCCAGAAGGTGACGTCGGCCTCGTCGACGAGGTAGCCGGCGACATCGACCGGCTCCAGGCAGGGGCTGTATCCCACGACGCAGTCGACGTCGGTGACGTTTCCGCAGCTCCGGCAGACCAGGTGGTGATGGTTGTCGCCGACCCGGCCCTCGAACTTGGCGGGGCCGCCGGCCGGCTCGATCCGCCGGACGAGGCCTGCCGCGGTGAGCGCGTGCAGGGCGTCGTAGACGGCCTGCACGGAGATGTGCCCGACGCGCTCGCGTACCCCGCCGGCGATCGCCTCGGCGCCGAGGTGGTCGCCGTGCCGGACGGTCTCCAGGAGGGCGACCCGGGCCGCCGTCACCCGCAGGCCGGCGCCGCGCAGTTCCGCGGCGATGGTCGGGGCTCCGGGTGCGGTCATGTCGCCAACCTACCTTCCTAAACACGAATCATTCAAGTTAACGAACGACCCAAGTTTAGCCAGGATGCGCTGAGGTCCGTCCATGGCGGGTGTTGGGCCCGCTATCTGGTGGTTTGCCGTGAACTTCAGCCGGTCCGGCGGCATCCAACGGTGCACTTGACGACCAGCCCATGACGACCGGCCCATCTTGATCAGCCCATGACGACCAGCCCATGTCGACCAGCACGGAGGCCCGCGGTGAGCGAACGACGTCGGAAGGGGCGATCCGTCGCCATGGCGGCCGGGCTGGCGGTGGTCACCGGGATGGCGCTGCTGTCCGCCGGAGTGGCCGTCACGCTCCTGGACGGGTCCAGCGGGACCGGAGAGACCGCCAAGCCCAAGAGCCCCTTCACCGTCGCGTTCGGTGGCGACGTCCACTTCGAGGGCATGCTGCGGGCCCGCCTGGACGCCTCGCCTGACACCGCGCTGGGGCCCGTCGCCGCGCAGCTCAAGGCCGCCGACCTGGCCATGGTCAACCTGGAGACGGCCGTCACGACGGCCGGGACCCAGGCGCCCAAGCAGTTCGCCTTCCGCGCGCCGCCGACCGCTTTCCGCGCGCTCAAGTCGGCCGGGGTGGACGTGACCACGATGGCCAACAACCACGGCATGGACTTCGGCGAGACCGGCCTCAACGATTCCCTGGCGGCCGGACGCCAGGCCGGGATGCCGGTCGTGGGCATCGGACGGAACGCGGCCGAGGCGTACAAGCCCCACACGGTCACGGTGAAGGGCGCCAAGGTCGCCGTCATCGGCGCCACCCAGGTCCTCGACGACAACCTGATCCAGGCCTGGACGGCGACCGACGCCAAGGCCGGGATGGCCTCCGCCAAGGACGCGCCCCGGCTCGTCCAGGCCGTACAGGCGGCTCGCAAGAGTGCCGACGTCGTCATCGTCAATCTGCACTGGGGCCAGGAGCTGAACTCCTGCGCCACCCCCGTACAGCGGCAACTCGCCGCACAGCTCGCCGACGCCGGAGCGGACGCCATCGTCGGCAGCCACGCGCACGTGCTCCAGGCCGGCGGCTATCTCAAGGGCAAGTACGTCCACTACGGGCTTGGCAACTTCGCCTTCTACAACTCCAGTGGCCGTACGGCGCAGAGCGGTGTGCTCACCCTGACGTTCGATCCCGGGAGCAAGGGGACGCGGGTCTCCAAGGCCGACTGGGCACCCGCTGTGATCGGGAATGGCCTGCCGCAACCGCTCAGCGGTGCCGCCGCCCAGCAGGCCCGCGCGAGCTGGGAAGCCCTCCGCAGCTGCGCCGACGTCCGCCCGACCCCGGCCTGACGGCTCCCGCGATGTTTCACGTGGATCCGGCCCGTTCACTCTCGGTGATGCCGGGCCTGGGTACGGGGCGCGGCCGCTTCCTCGTGGCATGCTGTCCCGCACGAGACGACGAGGGGAACTCGGGATGCGCAGGAACACGGTCGTACTGGCGGCCCTGGGCGGTGCGGTCGCGCTGGCGCTGAGCGCGTGCGGTGGGAGTTCGGGAACGCCCGAGGCCAAGGGCGCCACCGGCGCGACCAAGCCCGCCGGGACGCCGCCCTCGTCCCCGGCGGCCCCGGCCAAGGAGCCGATCCTGCTCGCGTTCGGCGGCGACGTGCACTTCGAGGGGATGCTGCGGTCCCGGCTGGCCAGCCCCTCGACCGCGCTCGGCCCGATCGCCCGTACGCTGCGCGCCGCCGACTACTCGATGGTCAACCTGGAGACCGCGATCACCACCGGCGGTACGCAGGCGCCGGGCAAGGAGTACGCGTTCAAGGCCCCGCCGTCGGCGCTGGCCGCGCTGAAGGCCGCGGGGGTGGACGTCACGTCCATGGCCAACAACCACGGCATGGACTTCATGCAGTCCGGGCTGCGCGACTCGCTCAAGGCGATCAAGAAGACCGGGTTCCCGACCGTGGGCATCGGCAGGAACGCGGACGAGGCGTACAAGGCCCACCGGGTCACGGTGAAGGGCAACAAGCTCGCGATCGTCGGCGCCACGCAGGTCCTCGACGACCATCTGATCCAGCCCTGGACCGCGACCGACGCCCAGGGCGGGCTGGCCTCGGCGAAGAACGAGGCGCGGATGGTCCAGGCCGTACGGGACGCGGCCAAGGGCTCCGACGTGGTGATCGTCCACCTGCACTGGGGCGCGGAGCTGGAGCCGTGCGCGACGGCGGTCCAGCGCCGGCTGGCCCAGCGGCTGAAGGAGGCGGGCGCCGATGTGATCGTCGGCGGGCACGCGCACATCCCGCAGGGTGGCGGCTACATGGGCGACGCGTACGTCCACTACGGCCTCGGCAACTTCGTCTTCTACTCCGCCAACGGCCAGACCGCGAACTCCGGCGTGCTGCTCCTGCGCGTCCAGGACGGCAAGGTCACCGCGGACAAGTGGAAGCCGGCCCGGATCTCCGGCGGCCTGCCGCACCTGCTCAAGGGCGCGGCGGGCGCGGCCGAGCTGAAGCGCTGGAAGGGCCTGCGCTCCTGCACCGGCGGCCTCACCGCCGCACCGTCCTAGCCACGGGGCCGTTCTGTAGAGCGTCCGGCTGGACTCTCCCACTGAGGGAGACGCCAAGCTTGGGGTGTGAGCGAGACTCTTCTCCCGATCGGGAGGTTCGCGCGGCTGTGCCGCCTGAGCGTCAAGCAGCTGCGGCACTACGACGAGCTGGGGCTGCTGGCCCCGGCTCGCGTCGATCCTGACTCCGGCTACCGCTACTACCGGCCGGACCAGGCACGCGACGCACTGTCGATCGGGCTGCTGCGCTCGCTCGACGTGCCGCTTCCCGCGATCGGGCGGGTGCTGTCCGGGCACGACCCGTCCGAGGCGCTCGGCGAGGTCCGCGACCGGATGGAGGCGGATCTGGAACGGCGCCGCCGCGCCCTCGCCGCCCTCGACCGGCTGCTCGCGGACGGCCTGCCGAGCGTGCCGGTGTCGGTCTCGGCGGAACCCGCGCGCCAGGTCCTGGTCGTACGGGACGCCGCGACGGAGGCGACGATCAGTGCGGTGACCTCGCGCTGCGTGGCCCGGGTCCTCGGGCTCCTGGACGGTGCCCCGCTGGACGGCCCGCTCGTCGGGCTCTTCCCGCTGGACCTCACCGACGAGTTCACGATCGGCGTCGCCGCGGGCGCCGGGGCGGGGGACGAGGTGCTGCCCGGCGGCACGTTCGCCGTCGCCACGCACGTCGGCCCGTACAACGAGATCGCGCTGACCGCGCACGCCCTGCTCGCCTGGTGCGGCGACCACGGCCATCCGCCGGGAAACGCCCTCCGCGAGGTCTACCTCTCCGACCCTCGCAGCACACCGCCGGAACGGCTGGTGACCCAACTGATGATCCAACTGGAGGACGCGCAGTGATCGACGACACGGGTAGCCACAACTTGGGGACCGACACCTGGTACGAGGCCGCGACGGAGCCGGAGGTCGTCGAGTTCGGGACGGTCCGCGGCCTGTCCGTGGCGGGCCAGGGCCAGCCGGGTGGCACCGAGTACGGCACCGCCGTCCAGGCCCTGTACGGGGTCGCGGGCGCACTGCTGGGCATCGCCGGACCGGCGGGCCAGGGCTTCCCGATGCCGCTGCTGGAAGGCCGCTGGTGGGTCGAGGACGAGGGCTCGCCGTTCGAGGTACCGCGCGAGGAGTGGCACTGGCACCTCTTCCTGCGCCTGCCGGACGGGGCGGAGGCGTCCTGGGTGGACCAGGCGCGTGAGATGGCGCGTCCCCAGAGCCCGGCGGTCTCGCGCGCCCAGCTCGTCACGTTCACGGAGGGACGCTGCGTCCAGGTGCTCCACGAGGGCCCGTACAGCGAGGAGCCGCGCAGCCTCGCGCGGATGGAGGCGCTGATGGACGCCGAAGGCCTCGTGCCGAACGGGCTGCACCACGAGGTCTACCTCTCCGACGTCCGCGAGACCGACCCGGAGAAGCTGCGCACGATCCTGCGGCAGCCGGTGCGCTCTGCCGCCTGAACGCTCTGCCGCCTGAACGCTCTGCCGCCTGAACGCTCTTGGACGGGCGCGCCCGGCGGCGTACGTTCGCAGCAGGTGACGCCTGACGTCACGGGGACGAACGAGCGGGTGGGCGCAATGCGAGAGCAGCGGGTGAGGGTTTCCGACGCGGTCGAGCTGGCCGTACGGGAGCGAGAAGCGCGGAACCGTCCGACCGTGGTCCTGATCCACGGCTATCCCGACACGAGCGCGATGTGGGACGAGGTGGCCGAACGGCTCGCCGCCCGCTTCCGCGTGATCGCGTACGACGTGCGCGGGGCCGGTGCCTCCACGGCCCCGGACGACCCGCTCGACTACGGACTCGAAGCGCTGGTCGGCGATCTCGAAGCCGTGCTGGACGAGGTGGGCGGGCCCGATCCCGTCCACCTCGTCGGGCATGACTGGGGGTCGGTCCAGGGCTGGGAGGCCGTGATCGGCGATCGGCTGGCCGGGCGCATCGCCTCGTTCACGTCGATCTCCGGTCCGGCGCGCCCGCACGTCGCCGAGTGGACGCGCCGTACCGCACGCTCGGGCTCGCGCGGCCTGGCCGAGGTGGCGGGGCAGGCACGGCGCAGTGTCTACATGCCGGTCTTCATGGCTCCGGGTGTGGGCGAGCTGGCCGCGCGCGTACTGCCGTGGACGTTCGAGCGTGGGATGAGCCTGCTCGAAGGCGTGGAGCCACGTCCAGGCCACCCCGCGCCCACCATGCACCAGGACGCGCTCAACGGCCTGGGCCTCTACCGCGCCAACATGGGCAGGCGCTCAAGCACGGGCACAGGCGCGGCCACCACGGACGTGCCCGTACAGCTCATCGTCCCGACCAAGGACCGGTACGCCTCCGAAGGGCTGCTGCTGTCCGCGCGGGGTAAGGCCACGCACCTTTATGTACGGCGCGCGCCCGCCGGGCATTGGGTGGCCCGTAGCCGTCCCGACCTGGTGGCACGGTGGGTCGCCGAATTCGTGGATCACATCGAGCAGGGCGGGCCTCCCGAGGAGTCGTCGGCGCTGGCCCAAGCGCGCGCGGCGGCGCAGCCCGGCAAGGACTTCGGCGGCCGTCTGGTCGTCGTCACGGGGGCGGGCAGCGGAATCGGCCAGGCCACCGCCTACGCCTTCGCTGCCGCAGGGGCGCGAGTGGTGGCCGCAGACATCGACGAGGCCGCGGCCAAGCACACCGTGGACGAGATCGGCGGCCATGGCGCCGAGGCGTACGTCTACCAGGTGGACGTGGGCGACGCCGACGCGATGGAACGGTTCGCCGCCTACGTGCGCGACACCTACGGCGTGCCGGACGTCGTGGTCAACAACGCCGGGATCGGTGTCGCCGGGACGCTCCTGGACACCTCCGAGGAGGACTGGGCGCGGATCCGTTCGATCAACCTGGACGGCGTCTACCGGGGCTGCCGGCTGTTCGGGAAGCAGATGGCCGAACGGGGCGAGGGCGGCCACCTGGTCAACCTCTCCTCCATGGCGGCGTACACCCCGGCGGCCGGCCTGGCCGCGTACGCCGCGACCAAGGCGGCGGTGCTCCAGCTCAGCGAGTGCCTGCGGGTGGAACTGGAGCCGCACGGCATCGGCGTGTCGGCGATCTGTCCCGGGGTCGTCAACACCTCGATCATGTGGCATACGCGGTTCGTGGGCATGGACGCCGGTATGGCCGATGAGCTGCGCGAACGTTCCGCCCAGTTCTTCCAGCGGCGCGCGTTCCCGCCCGAACGCGTCGCGCTGGCCATCCTGCGCGCCGTACGGCAGGACCGTCCGGTCGTTCCGATCACGGCCGAGGCCCGAGCCGTCCGCGCCCTCAGCCGGTTCGCCCCCGGCACGTCCCGCAACCTCGCCCGCCTCGGCCGCCGCGCCGGAGACCGCAACCAGGCCGGCCTCGGACAGGAACGCCCAGGCCCCGATGCTGATCGGGCGGATCGCTGACGGAGGTCCGGGAGATGTCGATCGTGGCCGTACCGCCCTGAGGACCGGCGACAATGGGACGTGTGACCGAGATCCGTACCCCGCTCCGCCGCCGCCCCGCCCAGCGCCGCAGCGCCGCCCGCGTCCAGCGGATGCTCGACGCGTGCGCGGAGATCCTCGACGAGGACGGCTACGACGGGCTGACCACCACCCGGATCGCGCAGCGCGCCGAGGTCGCGATCGGCTCGGTCTACCAGTTCTTCCCCGACAAGCGGGCGGTCGCGCAGGCGCTGGCGGTACGCAACCTGGAGCTGTTCGGCGAGCGGATATCGCGCCGGCTGGCGCAGGGCGGCTTCGCCGACTGGACCGGCACGGTCGGCGCGATCATCGAGATCTTCGTCGACATGCACCGCACCGTGCCGGGCTTCCGCGAGCTGCGCTTCGGCGACGTGGCCGACGTCAACCTGCTCGACGACGCCGCCGACAACAACTCCGTGGTCGCCGGCCGGCTGCGCCGGATGATCGTCGGCACCTTCGGCATCGGCGACACGCCGGAGCTGGCGCGGGCCCTGGCGGTCGCGGTGGAGGCCGGCGACGCCGTGCTCAAGATGGCCTTCCGCCGCGACCCGGACGGCGATCCGGAGATCCTGGCGGAGGCCGAACGGCTGATCCACGCCTACCTCGCCGCGTACATTCAAGACAATTGACCCAGGCACGACGACTGACCCAGGCACGACGACTGACCCAGGCGCGCCCCCCGAACAGCCCCCGTACAGAGACTGGTGACCTATGGACCCCCTGAAGCTCCAGGAGCAGACCCGGTTTCTCGTCCGGCAGCGGCTGCGCCTGATGGTGAACCAGTACGAGGTGCACACCGAGGCTCCGGACGGCTCCGAGGGCGAGCTGGCCGCGTTCGCCCAGCAGAAGCGGATGGCCTTCAAGGAGCAGGTCACGCTGTACGCCGACACCGACAAGCAGCGGCCCATCATCGGCTTCAAGGCGCGCAAGCGGATCGACCTGGCCTCCGCGTACGACATCACCGACGAGGTCGGCCGGCCGATCGGGCTGTTCCGCAAGGACTTCAAGCGCTCCCTGGTGTCGTCCACCTGGCACCTGGAGCAGCCCGGGCGCGGCGTGACGACCGGCACCGAGCGCAACAAGGCGGTGGCGATCCTGCGCCGCGTGTGGAACGTCATCCCGTTCGTCGACAGCCTGCCGTTCGCCTGGCCGTACCACTTCGACTTCTTCACCGGCGACCAGCCCGCCTTCTCGGTCGAGAAGAAGTTCGCGCTGCGCGACCGCTACGTCGTCGACATCAAGGACCCCAGCCTTGACCGGCGCCTGGTCATCGCCCAGGCCGTGGCCCTGGACGCCCTCCAGTCCCGCTGACCCCCTGACGTTGACTCGTGGCGTGTTCGCCTGCACGGGCGACGCCAGGGGCGAACACGCCACGAGTCAACGCGGAGAGCGGCGGGTGAACGCGTCCAGGGCGATCTTGGTGGCGTCGATCTGGCCGGTCGTCGCGCCGATGCTGCCGATCGCGAACGATCCCGGCCAGGTGTGCCCGCCGCCCGTCACCGTGTAGAGGTCCACCCGCGCGCCGCCCTCGCAACCCGGGTGGCTCAGGTGCGTGACCTGGCTTCCGGCGGCGTCGCGTACGGCCGTACCGCAGCCGAACGTCTTGGCCCACCGTCCGGCGAGGCCGGCGACGGACGGCAGGTCGAAGGACCCGTCGGACGGGCGCATCCAGGCCGGGATCCTGCCGCGGTCGCCGCGGAAGGGCTCACCGCCGCGGTACGGGATGATGCGGTCGGCCGTGCCGTGGAACGCGAGGATCGTGGTGGGCCGCGCGTCCGCGCAGGGCCGGGCCAGGTTGAGCCCCGCCACCGCGGCGACGCCCGCCAGCCGTCCCGGCAGCGCGCAGACCAGCGCGGTCGCGAGGCCGGCGCCGTTGGAGAAGCCGGTCGCGTACTCCCGCGAGCGGTCCACGCACAGCGTGCTCTCCAGGTGGTCGAGCAGGCCCCGGATGTACGAGACGTCCGCTGAGCCTCCGGCCATGCCCGGCAGCTTCCAGCCCTTCCGGCCGGGGGCGCCGTCCGGCTCGACCACGAGGAAGCCGCGTGCGGCCCCGGCGTTGGCGACCCGTCCGTACACCGCCTGCTGGAACGCGCTGGAGTGCAGGCCGTGCAGGTCGACGATCAGCGGCGCCGGGGTGCGGCCGTCGCCGTCCGGCCGTTTGAGCAGGTAGGACCGCCCGCCGTACGTGTGCCGCCCGGTCGCCGGGGCCGGTTTCGCGCAGCCCTTGCTCGCGACCGGGGTCCGTGCCGCCGTCGGGGACGCAGCCGTACCGCCGCTGCTGGAACCGGGCGGTGTCCGATCGCCGGTGGGCTCGCCGGTGGGCACGCCCGTACATCCGGACAAAAGCGCGCAGACGAGCACGGCGGAGACGAGTCGCATCGTCCGATCGTAGGTCCGTCGCGATTGGCGGGCGCTTGGGTATGGCCATGCCGGGGTTTTACATGTTACGAACGTCTGTAAAGCGGTGGGCGGCATACCGCAATTCCGGCGCAAGGCGGCGCCGCGCTTCGAGGAGGCTTCCCCGTGAGTTCCTACGACCTCTACGCAACCCCCGTCCCCGGGGACACCTGGAACGTCCCGATGGCGGGCGACACGCGCTTCACCTGGGAGTACGACGGCGGGCGCGACCGGCTGCTGAACCTGTACCAGAAGGGCAAGGACAAGCAGTGGGACGCGCAGAAACGCATCGACTGGGATCTGGAGGTCGACCCGAACAACGTCGCGCAGCTCCCGGAGAACTTCAACCCGATCTTCGGGTCCGACATCTGGGACCGGATGACCCAGAAGGAGCGCGACGAGTACGGCCGGCACCAGGGCTCGTGGCTGTTCAGCCAGTTCCTGCACGGTGAGCAGGGCGCGCTGAACGTCTCGGCCCGGATCGTCCAGACGGTCCCCGACCTCGACTCCAAGTTCTACGCCGCGACGCAGACGATGGACGAGGCCCGGCACGTCGAGCTCTACACGAAGTTCGTGCACGAGAAGATCGGGCTCTACTACCCGGTCAACCAGGACCTCGCCAAGCTGCTCGCCGAGTCGCTGGAGGACAGCCGCTGGGACCTGCCGTACCTCGGCATGCAGGTGCTCATCGAAGGGCTGGCGCTGGCCGCCTTCGGGCTCTACCGCGACATGTCCGCCAATCCCCTGGTCAAGCAGCTGCTCGCGTACGTCATGCAGGACGAGGCCCGGCACGTCGCGTTCGGCCGGCTGGCGCTCAAGGACTTCTACGCGGAGCTGACCGACAAGGAGCGGGCCGAGCGCGAGGAATTCGTGGTCGAGGGCTGCTACCTGATGCGCGACCGCTTCAAGGGCCGCGAGGTCTTCGAGCAGCTCGGCCTGCCGCTCGACCGGTGCATGGAGTACGTCGAGAACTCCGACATGTTCCAGCTCTACCAGTCGCTGCTGTTCAGCAGGATCGTGCCGTGCGTCCGCGATGTCGGCCTCTGGGGCGACAAGGTGCAGGCCGCCTACGCGGACATGGGCGTGCTCGACAACGCCAAGTCCGACCTCGAGGTCCTGATGCGGCAGGACGAGGAGATCGCGGAGAAGGTGGACGAGGAGCGGTACGAGCGGGAGTTGGCGGTCCGCCGGCTGGAGGTCGACGAGGCCATCACGCTGGGCAGCGCCGTGGAGTAGGGGCCGCCGAGCAGGTCGGGTTCACTGCGGGCGGCGGCGGGGACGCTCCGGGATCATCCGGGCGTCCCCGCTTCCCGTGAAATGCCTGCCATTTCACCTACAAATCCCCCGGCCCTCTCGTAGATTATTGCTTGGGTTCTGTATTTCCTCAGGGAATTGCTTCGTGCGGCCTACCGGTCTGTACTACCGTCCCCGGTCGACGAACCAAAAAACCCCGGGGGGAAGAATGAACCGTTCCGTACTGAGAATGTCCGCCATAGCTCCGCTGGCCGTGGCGCTCGCCGCCACCATGGCCACCGCTCCCGCGCGCGCCGACGCCGGTCCGGTCGCCTATCTCGTCCAGGACGCGGTCGAGAACACCGTGCCCGCGCAGGTCGCCGACACCGCTCACCCCACCGTCGAGCTGCCGGCGTCGGCCGTTCGCGGGGTGCTCAAGACGGGCCGCGGCCTTGCCAAGGTGGACGGGTCCGGTGCCAAGTCCCGGCTCGGGAGCGGCGTGCTGCGCACCGCGCGCGGCGACCTGTCGTTCACCGGTTTGGCCGCCGAGTGCGCCACGGGCCTGGACGGCGTCGTCAGCGGCACCATGACCATCACCCGCGACAAGACCCTCGCCGGCGCGCTGGCGGGCGTTCCGGCCATGCCGCCGGCGAACTACCGGCTCCCCGGCAAGGGCCAGGTCGAGAGCATCATCCTCAACAAGCAGGTCCGCGGCGCCGCCAAGGACCTGACGGTGACCGCGGTGAGCCTGGTCGACGAGACCGGCGCCGCCCGCGATTACGGCGTCGCCCGGTGCGCGCCCGCCGCCCGCCGTCCCGCGCCCGTACCCGCCGGCCCCGCCGCCGGGCTGACCGAGAGCCTGGTGCCCACGGTCACGGGCCTGCTCACCTCGCAGCTGGGCCAGATGCCGGGTGCCTCGCAGGGAGGCGCCGCGACCCCGAAGAAGCCGGGCGCGCTGCCCCGCCCGGCCCACCGGGCCAAGCCCGGTACGGCCACCGACATGCTGCCGGCCGACCTCACCGGTACCGTCACCGGCCTCGCCGGAGGCCTGACCGGCGCGGCCGACCCGGCGGCCGACCCGTCGGCCGCCGGCCTGCTCGGCGGTGCCCCCGGCCTGCCGCTCGTCGGCTGAGCCGCGCCCCGGCGAACGGGCGTCCCGCTGCGGCGGGGCGCCCGTTCGCATTTTTCCGTTCATGATCCGATTTATCGATCAGTGATAGGCGCGGGCCGGGATGTAAAGACGATCTTCAGAATGGGTGACGCTGGGTTTCCGATCGGTTCCGAACCGCAAATTTTCGGGTGACAAACCCCACATACAACCGCCCTGTGGCGTGATCTGCGCGGAACGCGACGTACGGTCAGGGACTTGTGTGCGGCATGGCATGAGATCCACGTGACCACTGATTCCAAGTGAAGAGCCGACGCCGCACCTGCCGGACGCCGTGACCGCGATGACGCGGAAGGCGCTGGGCGACCGCCGAGGGCGGGCCCGCGCACGGTGGCACCGATTCGGGGACGAGGCGTCACCCGAACATGCCGGGCGTCCGGGGCCCTGTCCCCGATCGAAGGACACTCTGTGGGTTTCCAACGCCCGAAAGTTCGCGTGCGCTCGATCCTCATCGCCTCCGGCGTCGCCGTGGCGGTCCTCGCGGCCAGTGCCTGGGCACTGGCCGCTGTCGTGCCCCGCGACTCCGCGCGCTCCGCCGGTGCCGTACAGGCGGCGCCCAGCGCGACCACGCCGCAGGCCGACCCGCCGCGGGCCGTACCCTCGCGCGCCAGCCGCGGTGGGACGCGCAGCCCGAGCCCGTCGCCGTCCGTGACGGCGACGTCCAAGGCGACGCCCAAGCCCAAGGCCAAGAAAAAGAAGAAGCCCGCCTACCGGGTGACCCGGTCGGGCTCCTGCGAGGCCTCGTACTACTGGCAGGGCCAGATGACCGCCAGCGGCGAGCGCTTCGACCCGAGCGAGCTGACCGCGGCGCACAAGACGCTGCCGATGGGCTCGAAGGTCCGGGTGACCAACAAGAACAACGGCCGTTCGGTCATCGTGCGCATCAACGACCGCGGCCCGTACGCCGGCGGGCGCTGCCTGGACCTGTCCAGGGCGGCGATGAAGAAGGTCGGCGGCACCGGCGCCGGGGTGATCCCGGTCCGCTACCAGGTGCTCAAGCGCACCTGATCGCCGCCGTCCGGCAGGTCGGCGGGCGGGCTCCCGCCCATCGGACTCCGAACGGCCTCCGGGCCCGGCCAGGGCGAGGAGGCCGGTTCGGAGTGTGCGGCGGGCGCCCGCTCGGCGGCCTGTCCGGCCTGTGTGGCTTGCCCGGCCTGTGTGGACTGCTCAGGCTGGACGGGCTGTCCGGGCTCGGGCCCGCCTTCGGCCTCGGTGGGGAGCACCTCGGCGAAACGCTGGCGGAACCAGTCGGAGAGGGCGGCGTCGACCCGTACCGCCTCGATGGACGGCGGCTCGGGCTCGGTCCCGGGCTCGGCGGCCAGCGCGTGGCCCATCCGGATCGTGGCGTTCTCGATCGCGTCGGCGCCCTCCTGCCGCAGCAGGTCGCGCAGCGCGCCGATGTCCTGTGGCGGCGTCACCCGGTCGGTGGCGCCGCCCACGAACAGCAGTGCCGCGCCGCGTCCGGCCATCCGGGCCGCCTGCGCGCCCAGGTCCAGCCGGTCGGCCAGCGCGGTCGCGTTCTCGTCCCAGTTCCGCTCGCGTCCGAAGCGCCGTTCCATCGGCCCGGCCGCCCGGACGGGCGAGATGATGGGGGCGACCGCCGCGACGGCGCTCACCGGCACGGAGCCGTGCGCCAGCGCGTGCAGTGCGACCGCGGCACCGACCGAGAACCCGGCGAGGCCCACGGGCCCCTCCTCGATCCTCAGGTCGCGCCTGACGTCCGCCAGTACGGCGGGCAGGATCTCGACGGCCCGTTCGACCGCCGCCCCGTACGCCTCCAGGCCCTCGCTCTCCAGCAGCCCGGCGGAGTCGAAGCCCGCGCCGGAACCGGGGAGGTCGATGTAGACGCGCCAGGTCGGGACGCCGGTCATCGGTACGGCGGCGGCCAGCGCGCTCGCGCCGCGCGGCGGGTCGAACCCCGGCCACGCCAGGATGAGCCGGGTCGGGCCCGCCGGGCGGGCGTCGACGGCGGTCGGCGGGAGGGCGAAGTACGCGCTGCCCGCGGCGACCCCGGAAACGGGCCGGCCGTCGTCGGGCAGGGTCGGGCGTGCGCCGCTCATGTCGGTGCGTCAACTCCTCGGCACTCGTGCTGGTGGGGAGTCGGCGCCCTCCCGGACACCATGTTTTCAGCGGACGCCGGATAATGCGGCCGAATCCCCACGACTCACCCGGGAGAGTGATGGATACCTCACCCCAGGTAACGCCGGACGGGTCCCGTGGGTTTTCCACGCCCGGCATCCGGCAGGGATTATCAAATCACCTTATTTCGGTCAGCTCTTCCAGGAACAAGCCGGCCCCGCACAGCGTCATAGATACACGTGGGCGCCGCGGGGGCGCGCCCCACCAACTTCGCGGGAGAGGGGTCCTGTGGGCAGCAAGAGCGCGGCAGCGGCCGGACAGGCCTGGAACATCTACAGCGAGACGCTGGAGCCCGGCGCACCGAAGATCGGTGAGCGCTTCCGGGCGGTCCCGCGGATGCTGAAGGCGACGCTGCGCGGCGAGTACAAGGGCATGTCGTACAAGACGCTCGGCCTGCTGGCCGTGGGCCTGGTCTACATCGTCTCCCCGCTCGACGTCATCCCCGACCTCCTGCTGCCCATCGGCCTGGTCGACGACACCGGCGTGGCCATGTGGCTCGCCACCGTCCTGGTCCGTTCCGCCGGCGACTACGTCAAGTGGGAACGCGGCGGCCGGCCGCACGTCGTCGTCGGCGACGTCATCCCCTGACGCTCTCCCGTCCTGACCATCACGCGTCCTGACCATCACGTGGATCAGGAGTCGCTCGGCGGGCGCAGTTCCCTGGCGAAGCGTTCCGCGACCTCGCGCATGACGGGGACGACGTCGTTCACCGTCTCGCGCTTCATTCGCGCGGAGGGGCCCGACACCGAGAGCGCGGTGAGTGCCGGAGCGCCCGGCAGCGGTACGGCGACGCAGCGGACGCCGATCTCCTGTTCCTCGTCGTCCACGGCGTAGCCGAGGCTCCGGATCCGTTCCAGTTCCACGAGGAACGAGTCGGGATCGGTGAACGTGTTCGGCGTCTGGGCCTCCATGCCCGTACGCGCCAGGATCTCCCGTACGCGCGACTCGGGAAGCTGCGAGAGCAGTGCCTTGCCCACGCCCGTGCAATGCGGCTGGACCCTCCGGCCCACTTCCGTGAACATCCGCATCGAGTGCCGGGACGGTACCTGCGCGACGTAGACCGCCTCGTCGCCCTCCAGGACGGCCATGTTGGCGGTCTCTCCCACCTCGTCCACCAGCGTGGTCAGCGCGGGACGGGCCCAGGAGCCCAGCAGCCGGCCCGCGCCCTCGCCCAGCCTGATCAGTCGAGGGCCGAGCGCGTAGCGCTTGGACGGCTCCTGCCGGACGTAGCCGCGGTTCACCAGCGTCCGCATCAGCCGGTAGATGGTCGGCATCGGCAGCCCGGAGACCTCCGTCAGCTCCGACAGCGCCATCTCCCCGCCGGCGTCCGCCAGATGCTCCAGCAGCTCGAAGGCGCGCTCCAGTGACCGTACGGCCTCCGCCACCGGCCCCCCTCTCGTCGTGATCCAGGGTCCGTCGTGATCCCCGGTCGTCGTGATCCCTGAGTGTACGGAGTTTTGATTTCGCTGTGCGAAAGGCGGTTTCGACGTTACGCTCCGTGTCCGCTGGTAATACTCACTACGCCCAAGTTGTACGGTGCCGTCCCCCAGGGCAGCCGCCGGCCGTCGGGAGGGGTACAGGTGCCAGCGGGGGGACGAACCGCCACAGCGCGGGTGCATGCCCGGAGGATCCGGCGCCTCGGAGCCGTCGCTCTCGCAGCCGTGCTGGTCGGTTTTCCTGGGCCGCCCGCACTGGGCGACACGGTCCGGCTGGCGACCTCGCTCACTCCGATCGACCGCGAGGGCCCGGTCCGTACCTACGTCCTGCGGGTACGGCCGAAGGGCGGTGTGGCCCGGGACGTGTCGCTGCACCTGCTGGCGCAACGGCCGCTCTCGTTGGTCGACCCACCGACGGCCTGCCTGCCCGCCGCGAGCATGAACCGGCTGCGGTGCTCGCTCGGAAATGTACGAGGGCCGCGTACGTTCCGCATGGGCGTGCACACGCCCAGCGGCAAACGGGCCCTTCGCCTTGCCGCCGTCCTGGACGCGAAAAACGCCGCCAAGTCTTCGGTGGCCGTCAAGGTTCCGCCGTGCGCCGTGCCCGGCGTTCCTTCCGGCCCTCCTAGCGTTCCGCATTCGCCTTCACACGTTCCGTCAAAGATTCCGAATACGAAATCCCCGCACCCGCCGAGTCCGCCGAGTCCGCCGGCTCCGTCCGGAAAACCGACTGGGAAGCCGACTTCTTCGGGGAAACCGACGCCCTCTGGAAAGCCGACTCCGCCCGGAACGCCCGTCCCGCCCAAGGCGCCGACCCCATCCGGCGTGCCGAACCCATCGGACGTACCGGCCTCATCCGGTGTGCCGACTCCGTCCGGGGAGCCAGCACCGCCGTTGCCACGTCCCTCCGGTCCGTCCCCGTACCCGGTGGACCCCCACGACCCCGCACCGACGTTCCCCGCACCGTCAAAGCCTGAACCCACGTTGCCCGCACCCTCGTTGCCTGGGCCGAAGTCGCCTCGACCCGCAGCTCCACGACCCTCCGGGCCTTCGCCCGTCCCGCAGCCGCCAGGTTCTTCCACCTCTGGTGATGAGCCGGTCGCGCCCGTACCCTCGGAACAGCAGGACCAGGTGCCGACCCCCATGGTGCACGGCGACGCAGGGAGCCCGCCGCCGCTGATCCCGATGCCCACGCTTCCGCCGATGGCCTGGCCGACGCCGACGACCGCTCCCGAGCCCGGGGCGGAGATGGCACTGGTCTCCCCGGCGGGAAACGAGGTCGAGGGACGGGACTGGCTGGCGGTCGCGGCGATCGTGCTCGTGGCCGAGGCGGCGCTGTTGTGGCTGGTGGCGTGCGCGGCGCTGCTGCGCAGGCGGCTGGCGATGGAACGGGCGGACCGCGAAGAATAAATGCCGTTCGCGCATTCCCGGTCACGCTGGGTGGCCCGCACATGGACGAACGGAATGCTTCTTGTCACCCCGGTGACAAAGGGGCCGAGGGCGAATGTACGCGGCACCCAATACCTTTAGTGTTCTACTATCCGGTAGCTTCGCGCTGCACGATCGTCCACGCCGGGGGCGGACCACGCAGGCGCCCCGGCCACGGCATGCCCCCCACCCAGGAGTTGGACCAATGGCACTGGGCTCGCTGCTTCCCGAACTTCAGCCCGGCGGAACGGGCCGGACCCCGCTCATCGAGCGGATCGCCCGGTGGGCCGCGGAGAAGCCGGACGCACCCGCCTTCACCTTCGTCGACTACTCGATCGACCCGGCCGGCGCCGAGATCACGCTGACCTGGGCGCAGGCCGACCGGCGGGCCAGGGGGATGGCGGCGCGGCTGCGGGAGTCCGCCGAGCCGGGCGCGCGGGTGGCGCTGCTGCTGCCGCAGACGCTCGACTACATGATGACGATGCTGGGCGCGATGTACGCGCGGGCCGTCGCGGTGCCGCTGTTCTCGCCGGACCTGCCCGGCCACGCCGACCGGCTGATCGGGGCGTACGCCGACGCCGAGCCCGCCATCATCGTCACGTCCCGCAACGCGCTGCCGCATGTGGAGAAGTTCCTCGCCGACCATGACGTGCCGCGTCCCCGGGAGATCGTGTTCGCGGACGAGGTCGGGGAGGGCGACTGGACGGCCGAGCCGATCGGCTTCGACGATCTGGCGTACCTGCAGTACACCTCGGGGTCGACCCGCCGGCCCGCCGGAGTCGAGATCACGCACGGCAACGTCACCTCGAACGCGGCGCAGATGTGGTCGGGCTGGGCGCCGGAACGGCCGGACCCGGAGCTGGTGAGCTGGCTGCCGCTGTTCCACGACATGGGGCTGATCGCCACGATGGCGCTGCCGCTGGTGCACGGGAACCACGCGATCTACACCGATCCGGTGTCGTTCATCATGAATCCGATGCGCTGGATGGAGCTCATCGCGTCGCGGCCGAACAAGAACGTCTACACGGCGGGACCCAACTTCGCGTACGAGTACGTGGCGTCCATGGCGTCCCCGGAGAAGCTGGCCAAGCTGGATCTCAGCGGCCTGGTGACCTGCCTGAACGGGGCGGAGCCGATCCGTCCGGCGACGCTGTCGGCGTTCGCGGAGACGTTCGCGGGCGCGGGGCTGCGGGCGGGGGCGCAGGCACCCGGGTACGGGCTGGCCGAGGCGACGGTGTTCGTGACCGCCGCCGCCGAGGACGAGCCCCCGAAGATCGTCAAGGTGGACCGGGACGCGCTGAGCGCGGGCAAGCTGCAGCCGACCGACGACGGGAACCCGCTGGTGTCGTGCGGGCGGCCGATCGGGCAGCTGGTCGCGATCGTCGACCCGGAGAGCCGTACGGAGCAGGCGGACGGCCGGGTGGGCGAGATCTGGGTGCACGGCCCCAACACCGCCCCCGGCTACTGGCGCAACTCCGAGCGCAGCCAGGACACGTTCGGCGGGCGGCTGGCCGATCCGGGGACCCTCCCGGAGGGGCCGTGGATGAAGACCGGGGACTACGGTGTCGTGCACGAGGGCGAGCTGTACGTCACGGGCCGGATCAAGGACCTGATCATCGTCGACGGCCGCAACCACTACCCCCAGGACATCGAGCTGACGACGCAGGAGGCGCACCAGGCCGTACGGCCCGACTACGTCGCCGCGTTCGCCGTGCAGGGCGAGGGCACCGAGCGGCTGGTGGTGGTCGCCGAGCGCAACCGCCGCGTCCCGCTGGCCCGGCTCGACCTGGCCGAGGTCGAGACCGCGGTACGGGCGGCGATCACGGTCGAGCACGAGATGAGCGTGCGGGACTTCGTGCTGGTCGAGCCGGGCGCGGTGTCCCGTACCTCCAGCGGGAAGATCGCCCGCGCCGCCACCCGGCGGCGGTTCCTGGACGGCGAGCTGCCGACCACCGAGCGCCGGCTCGCCGGACGCGACTGAAAACAGGAGAAACATGCTGGCGGGGCTCGGGCGTCTCATCCATCGTGGACGCTGGCTGAGCCTTGTCCTGATCCTGCTGATGACGGTCGCCGCCGGGGCCTGGGGCATCGGCGTGCTCGGCAAGTTCAAGGAGGGCGGGTTCGAGGACCCGAACGCCTCGTCCACGCTGGTGGCCAAGCTGGGCGCGAGCTATTTCGGCAGCACCAACCCCGACCTCCTGGTCCTCTACAGCAGCGACACCATGACGGTGGACGACCCGCGCTACATGGCGAGCGTCGTGACCACGGTCTCCCGGCTGCCCAAGGACCGGGCGGCCGAGCTGATCTCGTACTGGTCGTTCGAGAAGAAGGACGCGGCCTCGTTCGCCAGCGCCGACCGGCACAAGACGTTCGTGGCGGTGAAGCTGGCGGGCAAGGACAGCGTCACCCGGATGGCCAACTACGAGTACGTCAAGGAGCGGCTGGAGGCACCGGGGCTGAAGGCCGAGCTGGGCGGCGCCATCCCGCTGGGGGTGGAGTTCGGCGAGCAGGTCGTGGCCGACATCATCAAGGCCGAGATGATCACGGCGCTGCCGCTGCTGATCCTGCTCGTCGTCCTGTTCGGGGCCCTGGTCGCCTCGCTGCTGCCGCAGATCGTGGCGCTGTTCTCCATCGTCGGCGGGCTGGCGGTGCTGCACGGGGTCACCTACATGGCCGACGTGACGTCGTTCGCGCTCGAGGTCGTCACGATGATGGGCGTCGGTCTCGCGATCGACTACTCGCTGTTCATCGTGAGCCGGTTCCGGGAGGAACTGGCGCGCGGGATGGACGCCGCCGGCCTGCCGCCCGGAAAACCGTGGAAACGGCTGGAGGGCAGGAAGCGCCGCCGGGCCGACAAGAAGGCGTACAAGCGCGCCCTCGACCCCATCCGCCAGGCGGCGCTCTGCCGGACGATGAGCACGGCGGGCCGGACCATCCTCGTCTCCGGCATCACGGTGTCGGCCGCGCTCGGCGGCCTGCTGCTGTTCCCGCAGATGTTCCTGCGCACGATCGGCCTGGCCGGGATCGCCACCGTGATGGTGGCGGTCTTCGGCGCGATCGTGCTGCTGCCCACGCTGCTGGCGCTGCTCGGGCCCAAGGTCGAGGGCGGGCGGATGCCGTGGCGGCGGCCCGGTGCCAAGCGGACACTGCGCGAGCCCGAGAGCGGCTTCTGGTACCGGCTCGGGCAGAGCGTGATGAAGCACCCCGTCCCGTACTTCGCGATCGTCCTGGTCATCCTCACCGTGATGTTCGTGCCGTTCCTGAACGTGCAGTTCGGCAGCGTGGACGCGCGCGTCCTGCCCAAGGAGAGCGTCACGCGCGGCGTGGTGGAGACGATCCAGCGCGAGTTCCCCAACGGCTCGGCCGAGCCGATCGACGTGGTCGTCTCGGGCGACCTCATCCCGCGCAACTGGACGCCCAGCGGCAAGGACGGCAGCATCCCGCCGTACCTGGAGGCCTTCCGCAAGCGCCTGGCCGGCCTGCCGGGGGTGTCCGACGCGAAGTTCACCGGCTACTCCGGGTCGTACGGCGGCGTGCGCATCTCGGTCACGCACAAGCACGATCCGATGTCCTCGCAGGCCCAGGACCTGGTGAAACGCATTCGCGGGATGGACCTGTCCAAGGGCGACTACCCGATGCACATCGATGTCGGCGGTGCCACCGCCGGCCAGATGGACCTGATGTCCAGCCTGATGCGCACGCTGCCGGTGATGGCGCTCGTCGTCGGGATCGCGACCTTCATCCTGCTGTTCATGTTCTTCGGCTCGGTCGTCCTGCCGCTCAAGGCGATCGCGATGAACGTGCTGTCCATCGGCGCCTCGTTCGGCGCGATCGTGTGGGGGTTCCAGTACGGGCATCTGGCCGGGCTGCTGGACTTCACCCCGACCGGCGGCGTCGAGGCCACCAGCATGATCCTCATCCTGGCGGTGGTCTTCGGGCTGTCGATGGACTACGAGGTCTTCCTGCTCAGCCGGATCCGGGAGGAATGGGACCGTACCCACGACAACCGGATCGCCGTCGCGGCCGGCATGCAGCACACCGGCAGCATCATCACCAGCGCCGCCCTGCTGTTCCTGGTGGTCATCGCCGCGTTCAGCATGGCCGGGATCACGGTCGTGAAGCTGATCGGTGTCGGCATGTTCGTCGCGATCGTGGTGGACGCGCTGCTGGTGCGGTCGCTGCTCGTACCGGCCACGATGCGGTTCATGGGCAAGGCCAACTGGTGGCTGCCCGGCCCCCTGGCGGGACTGCACGCGCGCATGGACCTGCGCGAGAAGGACCTCCCCGTGGCGGCCCCCAAGAAGACCGAACCCCAGCCCCTCCCGTACGCCCTCCGCTGGGAAGGTGCACCACCCCCTCAGGCGCCGCAGCCGCCGGCCCCCCTGCCGCAACGGGAGCCCGCCATGGCGCTGACCCGTACCGGACGCGGCGTGCCCGCCCACCCGAGGCGGGCCAGGCCGGAGGCGGCACAGCCCTCACCTCAGCTGCCCGTCTCCGTCGCACCAGGCCCGGCGCGCGCGCTGGGCGACGTACTTCCAACGACTTCGGGGGACTCGCACGGCCCGTCCCCCGCCATGTCGCCCGAGGCGCCTTGGGCGCCATGGGCGAACGGGCCGCCGCAGCCGCAACCCAGACGAAACACCCGTACCAAACGTGAGATAGTGCCCACCCCGGACGGCTCAGGGTGGCGCTGGAGGGACAACGGAGGAAGACGATGACGACCGAATCACGCCGCCGTTTCACCCGGCGGGCCGGGGCGGTGGTAGCCGCCCTGGCGGTAGGTGCGACGGCGCCCACGCTGAGCGCGGTACCGGCCGCAGCCGGCGTGGGATTCAAGAAGGCCGACACCGGTGCGAGCATCACCGCCTACCGCTGGCTCAACAAGGGCAAGACCGCCTTCGACTTCACGGTGAAATCCCCGTCCCTGGGCTCGTCGCAGAACGTGCGCGTGCTGCTCCCCAAGGGCTGGAAGCACAACTCGACGCAGAGCTGGCCGGTCGTGTACGCCTACCACGGCGGCAACGACGACTGGACTTCGTGGACCCGTAAGAAGAGCACCGACATCGAGGCGCTGTCCCGCAAGTGGGGCGTCATGGTCGTGATGCCCGAGGGCGCGAACGGCTCGTACACCAACTTCTGGAACGGCGGCAAGGGCGGCACCCCGCGGTGGGAGGACTTCCACCTGCAGGAGGTCCGCCAGCTCGTCGAGCGTAACTACCACGCGGGCGGCGCGCGCGCCACGATGGGCGTCTCCTCCGGTGCCCAAGGTGCCTGCGGCTACCCGGGCCGCGTGCCGGGCATGTTCCGGTACGCCGCGTGCTTCAGCGGTGTCCTGTCGATGAGCTCCCCCGGCATTCCCTCGCTGCTGATGTACACCAACAGCGGCAACGGCAACGACCCGTACTCCATCTGGGGCCTGCCCTGGGTCGACAAGGCCAACTGGGACGCCCACGACCCGATCAAGCTGCTGCCCAGGGCGAAGGGCACCCGCTTCTACGTCGCGTCGGGCACCACCGGCCAGCGCGGCCCGCTGGACCCGGCCGGCATCGCCCCGTGGGACATCGGCTACCTCAGCGAACGCGCCATCGGCCCGACGGTCGAGCAGTTCGCCAAGCGCGCCAAGGAACTCGGCATCCCCATCACGGCGCACATCTACGGCAACGGCCGCCACTCCTGGCCGTACTGGAAGCGCGAAATGCACACCGCCTGGCCCTCCATGATGAAGACCATCGGCGCCAGGCCCGTCGCCTGACCCCGTTGACTCGTGGCGTGTTCGCCTTTTCAGAACCACGGAAAGGCGAAC
>NZ_JBIRAW010000061.1:0-24422 GCF_044326315.1 Actinomadura sp. 9N407
CCCCCGGAGCGAGCGCAAGCGAGCGCAGGGGGCGCGCTCGGCCCGCCTTGGGGTCTGGGGGTGGCGCCCCAGGCAAACACAGCTCAAGCGCCGAAGAGGTGGACCAGCCAGTAGACAAGGGCCGCCACGCCTGCCGCCATCGGCATCGTGAGGACCCAGGCGGTCATGATGTTGCCGGCGACGCCCCAGCGGACGGCCGAGAGCCGCTTGGTGGCGCCCACGCCCATGATGCAGGACGTGATCGTGTGCGTGGTGGAGATTGGAGCGTGCCAGATGTAGGCGGCCGCGTAGAGGATCATCGAGGCGGTCGCTTCCGCGGCGAAGCCCTTGGGCGGATCGAGTTCGATCACCTTCCGGCCGAGCGTCCGCATGATCCGCCAGCCGCCCGCGTAGGTACCGAGCGAGAGGGCGCCGGCGCACGAGATGATCACCCACAGCGGGACGTCGCCGCCGTCGGAGTGCCCGGTGGTGACCAGCGCCAGCACGATGATGCCCATCGTCTTCTGCGCGTCCTGCAGGCCGTGGCCGAGCGCCATCGACGCCGCCGACAGCGTCTGCGCGATCCGGAACCGGCGGCTCACCCGGCCCGGGTGCGCCCGGCGGAAGATCCACAGGATGGCCACCATCACCAGGTACGCCAGCAGGAAGCCGACGACCGGGGAGATCACCATCGGAATGGCGACCTTGTCGATGACCTTGTCCCAGCTGACATGGGACGCCGAGGCCAGGCCGGCGCCCACCACGCCGCCGATGAGGGCGTGCGAGGACGACGACGGCAGGCCGAAGTACCAGGTGATGAGGTTCCAGGTGATCGCGCCGAGCACTCCGGCGGCGACCACGGTGAGGCCGTGCAGGCCGGTCGGCGGGGTGATGACCTCACTGACCGTCTTGGCGACCTCGACGCCCAGCAGGGCGCCGATCAGGTTCATCACGGCGGCCATCAGCAGTGCCGCGCGGGGTGTCAGGGCCCGGGTGGACACCGAGGTCGCGATCGCGTTGGCCGCGTCGTGGAACCCGTTGGTGTAGTCGAAGACCAGCGCCACGACGACGACCAGGATGAGCACGGCCATCTGCGCGTCCGAGCGGAGCCCGAGCGAGCCGGCCAGCATGACCAGCAGGATTCCGAGCAGCAGCACCGGCCAGAACTTCACCGGGCCGCGGCTGGCCTGCTGGGCCAGTGTCGGGTCCGCGCCGGGCGGCGGCCCGGCGGTCGCCGTGGCGACCGCGGTCGCCGGGCCGCCCTCCTTGCCGGTCTCCCGTTCCTCGGGCGGCAGGTCGTCCGTCGAGCTCATGATTCCTTGACCGCGATGGTCTCGATCGTGTTGGCCACGTGCTCGAAGGCGTCGGCGGCCTCTTCCAGACGGTCGATGACCTCCTTGAGCTTCATCACCGTCAGCGCGTCGTACTCACCGCTGAACAGGTGCGCCAGCAGCTTGCGGTAGATCTGGTCGCCCTGGTTCTCGAGCCGGTTGATCTCGATCCAGTACTCGTTGAGCTCCTTCATCGAGCGCAGCCGCGGCATCGCCTCGGCGGTCAGCTCGGCGGCCCGTTCGAGGACCTCGACCATGGCCACGACGCCCTTGGGGAACTCCTCGATCTTGTAGAGAACGACGAGGTCGGCGGCCTCTTCCATCTCGTCCATCACATCGTCGATCGTCGAGGCCAGCCGGTAGATGTCCTCGCGGTCGAACGGGGTGATGAACGTTTCGTTCAACCGGCGCATGATGGCGTGAGTGCACTCGTCGCCCGCATGCTCGCAGGCGCGCATCTTCTCCGCTATCGCTTCCCGGTCGGCGCCGTCGCTGATGAGTTCCACGAGCAGCCTGGCGCCGGTGACCAGGTTGTTCGCCGAGTCGGCGAACATGTCGTAGAAGCTGTCCTCACGCGGCGTGAGACGCAAGCGCACGTCGTACTCCTGAAGTGCCGGAACGGTCCGGAGAGGATCGTAGGTGTAACCAGCCGTAAAAAGAACCTTTGCCCCATCTTCGGCTGGTGTCCGCCATCCTCTCACCTACAAGATTGCCCTAGGCGAATGGATGCACACGTCCCGGGGCACGGCGCCTGCGAGCCTGGACGATCACGCTGCGCGCGGCGCCGGGCACGGGGGGAACCACAAGGGGAAGAGGAGGGACCGGACGGGCGCGCGAGGGCCACGATCGGTAGTGAGATAGCTAACAATTCCGGTGAAACCGGAGCGAACATAGGGGAGCCGGGGCGCCGTCTGGGCGTCCCCGGCCCGTTCAGAAATGATCGGACCGCGCGGATCGGCACCACGCAGTCCGGTACTGCGCGGAACTACTGGTCCTGCGGCGTCAGCTCGCGACGACCGGGTTCGCCGGAACGCACGCCGAGCACCATGTCGATCTCCGCGAGGGTCAGCGGCCGCTCGGCCGCCGCCACCGCGCTGAGCATCTCGGCATAGAGCTCGATCTCGTCCAGCGCAACTCGGTCGTGGACGCGCAGGTCGAAGATCTGCTGGCGCACCGCGTCCACCTCCGTTCGTTCCCCACACCCACCATCGAGGCTACGCGCCGGGCAACGGCGGGCACATGACCCAAGAGGGCCATTCGAGGGCCACTCTCATCGCCGGTCTTCCCGGCCACGGCCGGGAGATGCGGACTATCTGCGGGTGGTCACCCCCGCTGGCGGAAATCCCCCATCATCTGCTCCAGCTCGGACTCCGGCAGGTCACGGGCCGTGAGCCGGGCGACGGTGGCCGCGTTGACGTCGGCACCGGCCAGCCGGGCCGCCTGCCGCGCCGCGGTCTGCTCGAACAGCGCCCGTACCGTACGGGCGAAGGCGAACCGCGGATCGTCCCGAAGCCGGGCGAACCGGGCCAGCAGCTCGACCCGCAGCTCCTCGTCCAGGATGTAGAGGTCACGCTCGGCGTAGGCCTGGAAGAGCCCGACGAGATCGCGGTCGCCCATGCCCTCGAAGTCCATCGTCCGGCCGAACTCGGCACCGAACTGCGGGGCGCCCGCCAGGAAGCCCTCCATCTCGGCGGCCGGGCTGGAGCAGACCACCATCAGCCGGCCGCCGCGCTGCCGCATGCACCGCAGCAGCTCGTTCACGACGGCGGGGGCGCGGTCCATCCGGTACGCCTCCTGGATCAGCAGCACGCCGCCGAGTGCCTGCTCGACCATGCTCGCGACCCGCGTCTCGGTGTCGGTCTGGTCGCGCCCGGACAGATGGACCGGGCGGCAGGCCACCACATGCCCGGAGTCCAGCAGCCCGAGCGCGGCGTAGATGCCGCCGAGCAGCCCGGCCACGGTGGTCTTGCCGGTGCCCGACGGCCCGGTGAAGACCAGATGCAGCGGCTCCCCGCCGCCGACGCCGTGCCGGGCACGGTCGACGGCCAGCTCCGCCTCCTCGGCCAGCTCCCGTACGGCCTGCTTGACGTCCTCCAGGCCGGTGAGCTTGTCCAGGCTGCGCAGGTAACCGTCGATGTCGCCGGGCGGGCGCAGCGCCGGCTCCAGGCCCTCCGCGACGCCGGACAGGTCGTCGGGCACGAGCACCAGGCGGTCGCGGGACGCGC
The DNA here is from genome assembly GCF_044326315.1 of Actinomadura sp. 9N407. Lineage (NCBI taxonomy): Bacteria > Bacillati > Actinomycetota > Actinomycetes > Streptosporangiales > Thermomonosporaceae > Actinomadura > Actinomadura sp. 9N407. Next base: position 3,536 of record NZ_JBIRAW010000061.1, read on the forward strand.
CGCCGGCCCGCTCCAGATGCCGCTGGCAGGCCTGGTCGAGGTAGGCCTCGACCAGCCGGGCGTTGACCAGGTCGCCCGGACCGCGCAGCCGCTCCAGGTCCGCGCGGGCGGTCTCCAGCGCGGAGGTCCCGATCGTGACCCGCCGCTCGTCGGCGAGCAGGTGCAGCAGCGTCATCCGGCGGTCCAGATCGCTGAAGTCGGGCAGGTGGTAGACCTGGAACGGCTCGATCAGGCGCGGATGGTCGCGCAGGAGGCGCTTGTACGCGCGCGGCTCGCAGGTGGCGATCAGCGCCGCGGTCGCGGCGGGGCTGCGGCGGGCCCGGCGGACCGCGGTCGCCGCGGCCGCCGGATCGCCCGCGCTCGTGATCGCGACGTCCAGCCGCTCGAACAGCAGCGCCGGGCCGGGACGTGTCAGCAGGCCCGGCAGCCGCTCAGCGGCCGCGTCGCGTACGTCGTCGGCGTCGTGCGCGCGGATCGCGCCGTCGCCGAGCCCGGCGTCGGCCAGGGTCAGCGCGATCAGCCGGGCCAGCCGCCGCTGCCCGCTGTGCGGCCGGCCGACGATCAGTACGTTCGGCGGGCCGGACGCCGGACCGCCGCCGCGGCCGCCGTCGACCCGCGTCATACCGCCGTCGATGCGAGTGCCCGGGCCACCGCCTGGGGCGCCCATACCTGGGGCACCGTCCAGCACCGTGCTGGGGCCCGCACCGCCGTCCAACACCGTGCTGGGGCCGGCGCCACCATCCAGCACCGTGCTGGGGCCGGCACCGCCGTCAACGCGCGTGTCGTCCACGTTCCCGGTGTCCGGGCCCTCCCACCGCTCGGCCTGCGAACGGATCGCGTCGAGCAACTGGGCCGCGTCGCGCGTACCGGAGACGAAACCGATGCCGAACCGTTCGAGCGAGCGCCGCTCCGACCGGTCCGACGGTGGCGGGATCTTCTCCACGGGCGTCTCGGGCGACGGGGTGTCGTCCAGGAAGTCGAAGTTGCCCACCATGGTCTCGGACATGATCCGGGTGCCCGGACCACCGCCGCCCGCCTTCTTGCCGGGAGGCGGCGGGGGCTGCTGCCCGGCTCCGGCCTCCTCGAGGTCACCCTGGCCCAGCACGCGCGTACGAGGACGCTCCTGGGGCGGCGCGGGCGGTACGGGCGGGCCCATGCCATGGGGAGCCCCGGACGAACCGTCCTCCATGCGCGTCGAGTGCATGTCCACTGGTGGCTGCTGTAGCGGGGGCTGCTGTACGGCAGGCGGCACCGGAGGCTGCTGCATCGGCACCGGCGGGCCTTGAGGTGCCCCGGCCGGCTGGTAACCGAGCAGCGTGTACGGGGGTGCGACGTCCCCCTCGGGCTTCTCCTCCTCTGGAGGGGACAGGCCGGGCCCCGGCTGCGGCGCCCCGAAAGGCGGCTGCTCTGGGGTGGGAGGGGTCGGAGGAGTGGGAGGGCTCGGCGTACCGGGCATCCCGAACGCCGCGCCCTGCGGTACCGGAGGGCCAGCGGACGGAACGGGTGCGGGAGGACCGACACCGGGGCTAGGGCTGGCCGCAGGCGGGGACGCGTAGCCAGAGGCAGGGGCAGGCGTGTGGCCGGGGGCAGGCGCGTGACCTGGGGCCGCGCCGCCGGGGCGTTGGAAGCCCAGTTCGGTGTAGGGCGGGGCGGCGTTCTCGTCCTGTTCCTCGTCGGACGGGGCGTAGCCGCTCATCGGCGGGCCGGATGCGGCGAACGCGGCGGGCTGCTGGCCCGGCTGGGCGGGCGGCTGCACGAAGGGCCGATCGGTCTGGATCGGCTGCGGCGCGGACGCGTGGGCGTCCGGCGGGAAGCCGGGCTGGGACTGCGCACCGTACGGCGGCGGCGCGGCCTGCTGGTGCGGGCGTGCCTGCGCGGGCGGCGTCATGGTCGGTGCGCCCGCAGTGGCGCGGACGCGGTTGCGCCCGATGAGCCCCGCGACGACCGCGTTCGGGATGGGGAATCCCCGGGGACGTGCGGGCATTCCTCCGGCGAGCTTGCACCAGGCCAGGTCCAGCTCGTACATCGTCGCCAGGAGCGTCTCGGCTCTCTCCCCCGATACCGAACGCAGCTGCCTCGACAGGCGCATGTCGTCGGGCCACAGGTGGCGTAGGGGATGGCCGTTCTGGTGCAGGACCGCTTGCACGGTGTAGCGGACCTCAGGGTCGAGCCACGGTACGACGTTGGCCGCCACGTCCTTGCGTACGACGGCCAGGTCGGCCGCAAGCAGCGCGGCCGCTACAAGGCGGGGCTCGATGTAGGAGGGATCGTTCGGATCCCCGATGTGCCGCGCGACCTCTTCCGAGAGGGAGTAGAAGGCATGCCGGAAGTTGTCGCCGGGCGAACTCTCGTTCCGTAGCGCCGGTACGAGGTGGGGCGGGCAGCGGGTGAGCCACTGCTGCACGATGGCCTGGTCCCCGTAGGGAAGGGCCCCGTAGTCGACGGTCGGGTTGCTGAGGGTCGAGCTGAGCATGGCCAGCAACGCGTCCGCGCGGATCTGGAAGCGGGCGTCCTCGCGCAGTGCGCTCGCCACGGCCCACATGGTCCGCAGTACGACCACCGCAGCGTCGACGCGGCTGGCCCGCAGCCGTTCGGCGTACAGGGCGACCAGGCTCTCCAGAGGGGGCGGGGTGAGCCAGCGCGGCCCGTCCACATCGGGTAGCGGCTTGGCGCGGTACTGCTTCCAGTGGTCGAGCATCTGCGCGTCCAGGCGCGAGTCGAACACCGGCGCGGCCCCGCACCAGAGCGTCACGTCCCATGCGGCGACCACCGTCGAGGGCGTCTGCGGGGTGAACTGCCCGGACCAGTGCGGGTACTCGTGGACGGACAGCGCCGCCGCCGAGTCGACGGTCGCGCGTACGCGCATGCTCAGGTCGCTGTCGAAGTCCCGTCCGACGAACGGCCGTGCAGGGGACGGGTCATAGGAGAAGTCCGGGCCGGCCGGTACGACATGGGGCGGCAGCGCCGGAACTTGCCCGCCCGCCTGTCCCGCGGGCCGGGCGGCCATGCGGACGACGGGCGAATGCGGCGGCGGGCACAGGTACCACTGGCCGTCGGAGGGGTGCAGCCGGTACCAGCGGGCCCACGCCCCGAACAGCCACCAGGTGCCGTCGGGCAGCACGAGCAGGCGCCCGCCGATCGCGTGCTGGCGCTGCTGAGGCGGCGCTGACGGCCACCATCCGGCGGCCACCATCGCCCGCGTGTCCCGCTCTGCCGCCGAGAACGGATCTTCCCCCCGCGATGGGCTGGGCGGCGGAGCATTGCCATAGCCCGGTCCCCACACCACGTGGTCATCGTAGTCAGAGGAAGCCCGCTCGAACTCCCCATGACCGGGGGAAAATCACGTTATCGCAGGTCAGAACGGACCAATAACCCCGTTCAGAACCGCGCAGAACCGACCTGAACCGGGGCTGAACCGGGGTTGAACCGGCCTCCGGCGCCCTGGACGACGCGGATCCGCTCAGGCCCAGGTGGCGGTGCGGTGCAGTTCGGCCTTCTTCACGTACAGCCCGGAGGTGTGCTCGATGACGAGCCGGTCGTCATCGGTCAGCTCGCGGACGACCTTGCCCGGCATGCCGGCGACCAGGACCCCGGCCGGGATCTTCTTGCCGGGCGGGACCAGCGCGCCGGCCGCGACGAGCGTCCCGGCGCCGATGCGCGCCCCGTTCAGGACGATCGCGCCGATGCCGATCAGCGAGCCGGTCTCCACATGGGCGCCGTGCACCATGGCCTTGTGGCCGAGGCTGACCCCGTCCTCCAGGATCGCGGGCATGCCCGGGTCGGCGTGCAGGCAGCTGAGGTCCTGGATGTTGCACTCGTCGCCGACGACGATCTCCTCGTCCTCGCCGCGCAGCACCGAGCCGTACCAGACGCTGGACGCGCGGCCCAGCGTGACCCTGCCGACGACCACCGCGCCGGGCGCGACCCACGCCTCGGGGTGGATCCGCGGTGCGTTCTCGCCCAATGACCCGATGAAGCTCATACCGCCGATGCTAGGACGCGCGTTCCGCGAGCGTACGGCGGCCCCGGCGGAGGGGGCGTGCGGCGCGCGACGATAGGTTGCCCAGCGCAGGGGGCTGGACGCGCAATGTCACGACATTCGGTAACTTTGCAGGACAGCACGGACGAAGAAACTGCAGTGGGAAGAGGCATTCCGCTTGCGCGAATGGGGTGGACCGGACAAGAGTCGACTCTGGACGTTTCCGATGATGTAGAGCCTGCCGTGACAGGTGAGCCCGTGACACGTGGGCGCAGATCCGATCCGCGCGAGTCTGTGCCGTCTCCGACCCTGACGGGGTGATCAGCCCCCGCCAACGACCCCCCAAGGCATCATGAGCAACGAAGCCGAAATCCTGCCGAACCTCCTCCGCGAGGAAACCTTCGAGATCGTCATGCGCGGCTACAACCGCCGCCAGGTCGACGACTACATCGCCCGCAGCCACAACCAGGTCCGCGAGCTGGAGACCCGGCTGGCCCACGCCCTGGACGAGGGCGAGCGCATCCGCCGCGAGATGGCCGAGGTCCGCGAGGCGCGCAAGCCCACCGGCGACGATCTGAGCGACCGGCTCAGGCAGATCATCAACCTGGCCGAGGACGAGGCCAAGGACAAGCTGGCCGAGGCCGAGGCCAAGGGCCTGCAGATCCGCAAGGACGCCGAGGGCGAGTCCAAGCGCATCATCGACGACGCCCGCGCGCACGCCGAGAAGGACCTCACCCAGGCCGAGCGGAAGGCCGAGCAGGTCTACGCGGCGGCCAAGAAGGAGTCCGACAGCGTGCTGACGGCCGCCGCCCAGGAGGCCGAGCACACGGTGACCAGCGCCCGGCTGGAGGCCGAGCGCACGCTCACCTCGTCCGAGCGCCGGGCCAGCGTGATCAACGAGGGTGCCACCCAGCGGCTCACCCAGCTCACCAAGAACCACACCCAGGCGCTGCAGCGGCTCACCGAGATCAGCGAGACCCTGCACCGGCTGCTGACGGCGGAGAACGACGCCGGCCCGCTGGAGAAGATGGTCGAGGACGCGGTCCGGCAGCACACCGCCCCGGCCCCGCAGCGCAAGCAGGCGGCGCCCGCGCCGTCCCCGGCCCCCGCCGCCAAGCCCGCCGCCGCGGCACCCGCCCCGGCCCCGGCCGCCAAGCCCGCGCCGTCACCGTCCCCGGCCCCGTCGAGCCCGTCGCAGTCGGCATCGTCCCCGGCGCAAGGCCAGACGCAGAGCCAGACACAGGGACAGGGACAGTCGCAGGGTCAGGCCAAGCCCGCCGGCCAGGCCACCGCCGCCAAGCCGTCCACCGGCACCGGCGCCGGTGAGGCGTCAAGTTCCGCGCACGCCCCCGCTCCGGCGCAGGCACCGGGCTCGCCGTCGCCGTCCGCACAGGCGCCCGCGCAGCCGCACCCGGCGATGAAGAAGCCGGAGGCGGAGGTCACGCGGACCGACACACCCACCAGCCCGCACGTCCCGTCCCATGCCAAGGCCCCCGGCGCCGACCCGGAAGGGCCGTCCGGCGGCGTGTTCTAAGGTCTCGGCCTACGTCGCTCAGGGATGTTCGTTGGCGGAACGGTGTCCGGCTCAGGCCGGGCACCGTTCCGTTTTTCGGAGAATCCCGGCATGAGCCGGGTGGAGGCGTCTACATCGACGTGCTGTCAGGCGACGCGCGCCGCGCGGCCATGCGCGCGATCCGCGCCGCCGACCTCTGAGCTGTATTCCAAAGCCCCGACCTACGGCGCCTTGGGCGACTCTCCGGCGCTACGAGGGCCAGCGGTTGGAGCGCTGGCGCTTGACGTCCGAACGGCGGCGCTTGTTCTCCAAACGTCGCTCGTTGATGCCGCGCGGCATCTTCTTGGGGACGCGCTTCTTGGGCGGGGGCGCGATGGCCTGGGAGAGGATCGCGGCCAGGCGCTCGCGGGCGGCGTCGCGGTTGCGGGCCTGAGAGCGGTACTCCTCGGCCCGGATGGCGAGGACGCCGCCGCTGAGCCGTCCCGCCAGCCGTTCCAGGGCCCGTTCCCGGTACGGGTCGGGCAGCGAGGGCGAGCCCGCCACATCGAACGAGAGTTCCGCTGCGGTCGCGCTGGTGTTCACGTGCTGGCCGCCCGGCCCCGAGGACCGCGAGAAACGCCAACTGAGCTCGGACTCCGGGATCGAGACCGAGCCGCGGATATGGATGTCGCCGGGCATAGCTCCCATTATCCCCGCCAACCGGCGATCATGTCGCATCCTTTTCGCCGCCCCACCCCCGGTCGACTCGTGGCGTGTTCGCCCGTTCGCCCCGCTGGAGGGGCGAACACGCCACGAGTCAACTGAGTTGGACGATCGACTCGGCGGCCTTCTTCGCGTCGTCGATCGGGATCGCGAAGCCGACCCCGATGTTGCCGGAACCGCCCGAGGTGGCGATGGCGGTGTTGATCCCGATGACCTGGCCGGCCGTGTTGACCAGCGCGCCGCCCGAGTTGCCGGGGTTGATCGCGGCATCGGTCTGGATCGCGTTCTCGATCGTCGTGCCCTCCTGCTGCGCGACCTGCTCGCGCAGCGACGGCGGCAGCTGCGAGTCCGGCTGCTGCTGCCCGCCCTCCTGGATCTCGCGGCCCGTCGCGCTGACGATCCCGGACGTCACCGACCCGTCGAGGCCGAGCGGGCTGCCCATCGCCAGGACGGTGTCACCGACCGCCAGCGCGTCGGCGTCGCCCAGCGTGGCGGGCTTGAGCCCGGAGACTCCGGACGCCTGCAGGACGGCGATGTCCTTGCGGGAATCGGCCCCGAGCACGGTGGCCCGGGCGGTCTTGCCGTCGTTGAACTTCACCGTGACCTGCTCCGACCCCGACACCACATGGGCGTTGGTCATGATGAGGCCGTTCGCGTTCATGATCACACCGGAGCCCGTACCGGAGCCGCCCGCGCTCCGCGTCTGGATCGACACCACGCTCGGCTGCACGGCGGCGGCCACCTGAGCGGTCGTCGCCCCGGCGCCGACCCCGGCCACCGGGACAGGGCTCGCGGACCCACCGGCCCCCGACAGTTCCACCGCCGCGATCGCGCCGGCACCTCCGGCCCCGAGCGCCAGCGTCATCGCGGCCCCCGCCGCGGCGAGCTTGCGGCGGAACGACCATCGCGGCTCCTGCCGCACCTGTGGCGCTCCGGGTGGCACCGGCGGTCCCTGCCGCATGTACGGGTCGCCCTGCGGCGCGTACGGCTCGCCCTGCCAGGTTCCGTACGCCGACGGCGGCGGTCCCCACTGGTTCGTCTGATCGGCATTCATGAGATCCCCCTGATCTTCAGCCACTCTCAGGGTGCGCGGCGGGCCTGGCTCCTGCCTGAAATGAAGCTGAATGTCCCCTGAAGGCCCGAGAGTCCCGAAAAAGCTCAGTCGGCCATCGGCAGCAGGACCCGGAACACGGCGCCCCGCCCCTCCGCCGAGTCCACTTCCACCGAGCCGTCGTGCGCCGCCACCAGGGCCGCCACGATGGCCAGGCCGAGGCCGGTGCTGCCGTCCTCGCGCCCCCGCCCGGGACTGGCGCGGTAGAAGCGCTCGAAGACCCGTTCCGCCTGCTCGGGCGAGAGGCCCGGTCCCTCGTCGGCCACCTCGCACACCGCCGCGGGCTCCCCGTTCAGCGTCCCCGGCTTCAGCCGTACGGTGACCGAGGTCCCCTCGGGGGTGTGCGTGACGGCGTTGGTCAGCAGGTTGCCCAGGACCTGCCGCAGGCGCGGCTCGTCCCCCAGGACCTGGTACGCGACGCCGCCCTCGACCGACAGCTCGATCGAACGGTCCGCCGCGACGATCCGCGTCTCCTGGACGGTGTCGGCCGCGATGGCCAGCAGGTCCACGGGCCGCAGCTCGATCGGGCGCTGCCGGTCGAGGCGGGCGAGCAGCAGCAGGTCCTCGACGAGCAGGCCCATCCGCTGGGCGGTGTCCTCGATCCGGCCGACCAGCCGGTCCAGTTCCTCGGGTGTACGGGCCGCGCCCTGCCGGTAGAACTCGGCGAATCCCCGGATCGCGGTCAGCGGCGTCCGCAGTTCGTGGCTGGCGTCGGCGACGAAGCGCCGCATCCGCTCCTCCGAGCGCAGCGCGCTCTCCTCCGACCGGCGCGCCGCCGCCTCCGACCGCGCCCGCGCCCCGAAGGCCGTCTCGATCTGCGCGAGCATGCTGTTGAGGGACCGCCCGAGCCGTCCCACCTCGGTACGGGGATCGGCCTCGGGGACGCGCCGGGACAGGTCGCCGGTCGCGATCGCCCCGGCGGTCTCCTCGATCGCCGCCAGCGGCCGCAGGCTGGCCCGGACGACCCAGACGCCGACCGCCGCCAGCACGATCAGCACCATCAGCCCGACGATCACGTCGATCACCACGAGCCGGTTCACCGTCCGGCTGACCTCGTCCAGGCTGAGCCCGAGCACCAGGACCCCGCCGCCCGGCAGCGGCTCGGCGAAGACCCGCCACGGTGCCTCGGATCCGCCCTGGCCCTGCACGGTGAACGGCTCGCCCACCCGCTTCTCCAGGTCGGCCGGCAGCCGCGGGCTGCCCACCTCGCCGAACGCGGGGATGCTGTGCCGCCGGCGGCCCTGCTCGTCCTGGATCAGCACGTACATCTCGCTGGGCAGCCGGATCTGGCCGCCGCCCTGGCTGACCTTCGGCACGACCTGCGCGACCACCCGGTCGACGGTCGCGCGCAACTGGTCGTCCGAGCGGCCCACGAGGTACTGGCTGAGCACCGACACCCCGGCACCGCCCATCACGGTCATGCCGACCGCGACCAGCACCAGCAGGCCCGCGATCAGCTTGACCCGCAGCGGGGTGCGGCCGGGCAGGGCGCGCAGTGCCTGGAGGGCCATCAGCCCGGTTCCGGCGGCAATCGCAGTACGTACCCGACGCCGCGCAGCGTGTGGATCAGCCGCGGCTCGGCGTTGTCGACCTTGCGCCGCAGCGCCGACACGTACGACTCCACGATCCCGACGTCGCCGCCGAAGTCGTAGTTCCACACGTGGTCGAGGATCTGCGGCTTGGACAGCACCCGCCCCGCGTTCGCCATCAGGTAGCGCAGCAGCTTGAACTCGGTCGGCGACAGCTGGATCGGCTTGCCGCCGCGCCACACCTCGTGGCTGTCCTCGTCCAGCTCGATGTCGGCGAACACCATCCGCGGCGTCACCTCCTGCGCCCCGCCCCGGAACCGCCGCAGCACCGCCCGGATCCGCGCGATCACCTCCTCCAGGCTGAACGGCTTGGTGACGTAGTCGTCGCCGCCGATCGTCAGCCCCTTGATCCGGTCCTGGACGGCGTCCCGCGCGGTCAGGAACAGCACCGGCGTGTGATCGCCGCCGGAACGCAGCCGCCGCGCCACGTCGAACCCGTCGATGTCGGGCAGCATCACGTCCAGCACGATCAGGTCCGGCCGGCGCCGCCGCGCGACCTGGATCGCGTCCGCCCCGTTCGTCGCCGTGACCACCTCGAACCCGGTGAACCGCAGGCTGCCGGCGAGCAGCTCCAGGATGTTGGGCTCGTCCTCGACGACGAGCAGCAGCGCCTCCGGTCCCTTCCCGGTCCGTTCACCCAAAGGTCAGTCCTCCTCCGATTGTTCCGAAGGCTGCCACCCGTTCCTGAAAGCGGCCTGAACACTCCCTGAGTCTTCCCTGCCGGCCCCAAAGGGAACGGCCCGCCCTCTGCAGAGGACGGGCCGTTCGCGCCGAACGAGCTTCCCCACTCGCCGACCCGATCAGATTACATCGGCGATCCCCGGAACGCCCGAAGGTCGACATGGCCGATTTCCCGGGCGCTCGATGACCTGGACCTTCGGCCGCGACACGCCCCCGAGCCCCTCCCCGGTGGTGCCGTACCTAATACGGATTACGGCCGGGGAGTGCACTGCGCGTAGCAGTCGGAACCCGATGCCGCCAGTGCCGAGCCGGTCGACACCAACGGCACCGACGACCGTCGCCATGCGTCGTCGAACGCTTCCTCGTCCAGGACCGTGCCCAGCGCCCGGCGGGCCTCGTCCTCACGGCCCCGTTCGATCCAGTACCAGGCCAGCGTGGAGGTCAGCCGGCGCGCGAGCGCGGTGTCGCCGCGCCGCGTCGCGCCTTCCAGCGCGCCGCGCAGGTTGGGGGTCTCGGCGTCCAGCCGGCCGAGCCAGCGGATGCGGGCGTGGGCCTGCCGGTACGCCTCGGCGCACTCTGCCACCCGGGTGTAGTAGATGTCGTGCAGCTCCTGGACGCGGGTGTCCTCGCCCGCCTCGCGGAGCCGTTCGAGGCAGTAGGCCGCGACCGACTCCAGCAGCCGGTACCGGCCGCCCACCATGGTGACCAGCGAGCGGTCCACCAGCCGCGCGATCACGTCGGCGATCTCGGAACGGGCCACATCGTCGCCGGCGCAGGTCTCCTCGGCGGCCTCCAGCGTGCAGCCTCCCGCGTGCACGGCCAGCCGGCGCAGTACGGCGCGTTCGGGCGCGGCGAGGGGCTCCCAGCTCCAGTCCATCATCGCGCGCAGCGTCCGCTGCCGGGCCGGTGAGCCCCGGCGGCCCGACTTCAGCAGCGCGAACCGGTCGTCCAGGCGGTCGGCGAGCGGCCGGACGCCCAGCGCGCGGACGCGGGCGGCGGCGAGTTCGAGCGCGAGCGGGATGCCGTCCAGGCGGCGGCAGATCGCGGCGACCGCGTCCGCGTCACCGGAGTCGCCCGGATCGAGGGTGAAGCCGGGCGCGACGGCGGCGGCACGTGCCGTGAACAGCCGTACCGAGTCGTCCAGGCCGAGCGGCGGTACGACCTGGAGCAGCTCGCCCGCGATACCGAGCGGCTCCTGGCTGGTGGCGAGGATCCGCGCGCCGGACCTGAGCAGCCGGTCGGCCAGCTTGGCGACCGGCTCGATCACGTGCTCGCAGTTGTCGAGCACCAGCAGCGCCCCATCGCCGGGCCGGGCGTCGGCCACCGCGTCCTCGATCGCCTCCGGAGTCGGCGGGAGTGAGGCCAGCTCGACGAGGAAGACCCCGTCGGGGAACGACTCCGCCGAACGGGCCGCGGCCTCCAGCGCGAGTCGCGTCTTCCCCACCCCGCCGGGCCCGGTCAGGGTCACGAGCCTGGAGCGCTGGAGAAGGTCCTGGACGTCGCCCACCGCCGCCGAACGGCCGACCAGCTCGGTGAGGGCGACGGGAAGGTTCGTCCGGGGAGCGGCGACCGGCGGCGCCTGGAGGGAGGGATCCTGCTCCAGGATCGCCTGGTGGAGATCGGTCAGCTCCGAGCTGGGATCCAGGCCCAGCTCGTCGCGCAGGCGTTCGCGCAGGCGCCGGTAGCCCTCCAGCGCCTCGTGCTGCCGTCCGGAACGGTAGAGCGCGCGCATCAGGTTGGCCTGCAACCGTTCGCGCAGCGGATTCCGCTCGGCCTGATCGCTCAACTCCGCCACGAGCGCGTGGTGCTCGCCCAGTGCGAGCCGCGCCTCGGCCAAGTCGTCCAGCGCGGTCAGGCGTTCCTCCTCCAGGCGGGTGACGGTGCCCCTGGCGAAGTCGCGCTCGGCGAAGTCGGCGAACGCCGGACCTCGCCACAGTGCGAGCGCGTCGGTCAGCAGCGCCGCCCGCGCGGCGGGATCACCGGCCCGCCGCGCCTGGACGATCAGCTCCCCAAACCTGCGCGCGTCGATATCGCCCGCCGCGAGCCGGTAACCCGGCGGGCTCGATTCCACCAGCGCACGGCCGCCGGCCTCGGCCTCCTCCAGCGCGCGGCGCAACTGCGAGACCTTGGCGCGCAGCGAGCCGGTGGGATTGCCCGGGTGGTCCTGGCCCCACAGGTCCTCGATCAGGCGGCCGGACGACACCGCCCGGCCGTCGTGAACGAGCAGGTCGGCGAGCAGGGCACGCACTTTCAGCTCAGGGATCGGGACCGGACGGCCGCCGTCCGTCCTGACCTCCAGCGGGCCGAGCACCCCAAAGCGCATGGCACCACCGTAACCGGACCCTAAGCACATCCGAACCTGGCCATAACGCCTTCACCACAGGGTGTGAGCAACACAGTCCTTAAGGAAGGCGTTCTCATGTCAGTGACCGTCGCACCCGCGACAGCGGCGCGGGCCGGGACCCGGGAGTGGACGGGGCTCGCCGTCCTGGCCCTGCCCATGCTGCTCCTGGCCCTCGACAACAGCGTGCTGTTCCTCGCCCTCCCGCACCTGGCCGCCGACCTGCGGCCGGGCCCGACCCAGATGCTGTGGATCATGGACGTCTACGGCTTCATGATGGCCGGCTTCCTGATCACGATGGGGACCCTCGGCGACCGGATCGGCCGCCGCCGGCTGCTGCTGGTCGGGGCCGCCGCGTTCGGCATCGCCTCGGTCCTCGCCGCGTACGCCTCGTCCGCCGGGCTGCTGATCGCCGCCCGGGTGCTGCTGGGCGTCGCCGGCGCCACCCTCGGGCCGTCGGCGCTCGCCCTGATCGCCACCATGTTCCAGGACGCCCGGCAGCGCGCGATGGCCATCGGCATCTTCACCGCCTGCTTCATGGGCGGCGCCGCCCTCGGGCCCGTGATCGGCGGGATGATGCTCCAGACCTTCTGGTGGGGCTCGGTCTTCCTGCTCGGCGTGCCGGTGATGGTGCTGCTGCTGGTGACCGCGCCGCTGCTGCTGCCCGAGAGCCGGAGCGGTACGTCCGGCCGCCTGGACCTGGCCAGCGTGGTGCTCTCCCTCGGGACGATCCTGCCCTTCGTCTTCGGGCTCAAGGAAGTGGCCAAGGACCCGGCCCGCCTCCTGCCCTACCTCGCGATCGCGGCCGGCCTGGCGGTCGGGGTCGTCTTCGTCCGCCGCCAGCGCGTGCTGGCCGACCCGTTCCTTGACCTGCGGCTCTTCCGGAACCGCTCGTTCACCGCCGCCCTCGGGATCCTGCTTTTCGCCATGGTCATCCAGAGCGGCGTCTACCTGTTCGTCAGCCAGTACCTACAGCTGGTGAAGGGCCTGTCGCCGCTGGAGTCGGGGCTCTGGCTGGCGATCCCGGCGCTCGGGCTGGTGGGGACCTCGCTGCTGGCCCCGATCGCGGCCCGCCGGATCCGCCCGGGCGCCGTCATCGCGGCGGGCCTCGTCCTGGCCGCGGTCGGCTTCCTGCTGATGGCCTCGGCCGACGGGTTGGGCCTGCTGATGACCGGCCTCACCATCGGCTTCCTCGGAACCGCCCCCATCGGCGCGCTCGGCTTCGGCCTCATCGTCGGCTCGGCACCGCAGGAACGCGCCGGATCGGCGGCGGGCATGGCGGAGACGTTCGGCGAGTTCGGGATCGCGCTGGGCGTCGCCGTCCTGGGCAGCCTCGGTACGGCCGTCTACCGAGGGGCGCTGACCGTACCGGAGGGCACACCGCCCGGCGCGGCGGACTCCATCGGCAGCGCCGTCGCCACCGCCGGATCGCTTCCGGCGGACCTCGCGGCCAGGGTCCTGGACGAGGCGCGCGAGGCGTTCATGAGCAGCCTCACCGTCGCCTCCCTGACCGTGACGGTGATGGCCCTCGGCCTGGCCGTACTCGCCGCCACGCTGCTCCGCCACCTGCGCCCCATCGGCACCGACGAAGACTGACCAGTGAGCCTCTGAGGGGTCGCTTCCTTAGGCCCCTCGGAGGCTCACTGGCGGGTCAGTGCGGGGCGGGGAGCCGGGCCAGCGCGCGGGTGGCCAGCGCGCGCAGGCGCAGGTCGGCGGCGATGACGTCCGGCTCCGCCGCCTCCGCCACCACCTTCCGCCCGTGGGCGATCTCCTTCAGCCGGGCCACCGCGTCCGGTACGGGCCTGGCCGGGGGCCGTTCGGCCAGTGCGCGGACGGCGAGGACCCCCACCGGCGAGCCGGACAGCGCGTCCACGACCTGCGGCAGCAGCCCCTCGTCCCCGGTGATCCGGTAACGGACGCATGCGGCCGGCGGCTCGTCCGGCAGCAGCGGAAGCGCGGGCCGCGCCGCCTCGCCCAGATCGAAAAGCCTCCGCGCGGCCTCATCGGAGGCGATGCCGGATCTGAGGATGTTGAGCGCCTCGGCGGCCTCTCCGGAGATCGCCCAGTACGCCCAAGCGGCTTCGGCCCGTACGAGTCGTGCCAGATCCGGCGCCATGTGCGCGCGCAGGGCGGGGAGGGCCGGCGCCGCACCGGGGCCGATCGCCCCCAGAACGGCGGCGGCCTGCGTGACGGCCTCGTCCCGTTCCAGAAGGGCGACGAGCTCGGGCAGGAACGCCTCGGCCTCGGGCCCCCAAGCGCGCAGCCCGCTCAGTACGTCTTCGGTCAGCCGGGATCGCAGCAGCGGGACGAGAGCCGCAGAGTGCTCAGCAAGGCCCGCGACAGCACGTTCGATGTCGTACGGGAGGTCGCGGGACAGGGCGGGCAGGCACCGGATGTCCCCGGCCCGCGCCAGGGCGTCCAGCGCACCGCCCGCCAGTTGCGGATCCGGGTCGTCCAGCATCGGGACGAGCGCGTCGGCCACCGGCGCGAGGGCGGGCCCCATCGTGGCCAGTTCCCGCACGGCGGCGGCGCGGATACCGGGGAGGCGATCGGTGAGCAGGGCGGCCATCGGTGGCAGCAGCCGCGCGGGTACGTGGCGCCAACCCCGCATCAGCTCGCCCGCCTCACGGACGAAATCCTCGCCGTCGTCCGAGATCCGCATCATGACGCCCGCCATGTAGACATGCGCGGCCAGGCTCTCGTTCCAGCCCGTTGTCAGCAGTTCAGCACGGCCCTCGGACGCCCACGGCAGGCGGTCCAGTGCGGACTCCTCCGCCTTCACCTGCTCGTTCAGGATGTTGAAGTGGAAGCCGGACACCTCCTCGACATCGCAGTCGAGCAGCGCGACCACCGCCGCCGCGCGTACCTCGCCACTCGACGAACCCTCAAGCACGCCGTTCAGCCAACCGATGGGCGGCACATCGGCGGCCCTGCACATACGCCCCACGGCCAGGACCAGACTCGCCGCGACCCCCGGCTCGGGCTCGTTCTCGAACCTCTCCTGGAGCAGCGGGATCAGATCGGCACCCGAGCAGGCCAGCAGGTAAGGCACCGCTCCCCGAACGGCGGCATCCTCATCACCCAGGAGCGCGAGCAGCCGCTCGGTCTCGGCCCGTACGGCATCCGGCGCCCCCCGTACGAAGGCCGGGACCAGCTCCACGAGCCGCCCCCGCCGCGAGTCGGACGGGTCGGCCAAGATCTCGATCAGTTCGGTGACCGCGTCGCGATCACCGCCCGCAGCCCGTTCGAGCAGCTCGGCGAGCTCCACCGGCTCGGACATCGCGTGCACCCCTTCCTCCACAGCAGGCGGCGCGATGGACTGCTCCGATCCCGGCTTCGCGCCCAGCGTCTCCAGCACGGCGACCAGCGCCTGCCGGCTCCGGGCGTGGATCTCGACACCCCAGTCCACGTACCCGCCACGGTTGTGCCAGATGATCGTGTCCGGTGCCCCATGGGCCATCGCGTCCGCCTCGAACTCCCACCACGGGAGCAGGCCCATCTCCGGATAGGCCGCGGCGAGCCGTTCACCGAACGGAACCTCGCCCGGGAAATCATCCTCGTCCAGCTGGACCGTCCAGCCGAAATGGGCCGTCAGCCGGTGCGCGGCGAGCTGCAGGAAGAACTCCGAGATCGAACGGCTCTGCACGCGCCAGCCGTCCTCGGTGCTGACCATGACGCGCGGATCGTCCTGGCCGGCCTCGGCTGCGAGATAGCCCCACTCGTTGCAGTACTGGTTCTCGGCCATGAAGACGCACACGCGCTGATCGTCCTCAGGCCCGACGAACGGATCGCCTTCCTGCAACCCCTCCGCGACCCCGTACCCGGAAGGATCCGGCCGCACGGTCGGCGGCCACTCCGGATTCGTCCAGTACAGGCGCGCGCTATGGGTGAACGAGTTGAACGGCAGATCCCACCATTCGTCGAGCGCCTCCGGAATCGGCAGCGACGGATCGACCCCCGCGAACCGATCGTCCTCACCCGTGAGCCCGCGCACGTACGCCTTGTGCTCGTCCTCCGACCACCGAGGCCAGGGAGCCGCGCCCTCGGGTACGTGATAGCCCCATTCCTCCTGGAACTCGCGCAGCAGGTCCCAGCGGGAGGTCGCCCGCAGCCGTTCCGAAAAGCGCCCGTAATCGATCACCCAAGGCACCCTAGGTCAGGTGCGCCAGGCGAAACCCTTGGCCGACCCGCTGGCGACGCGCCCCGTACCGGCGCCCAGGTGCCTGACCTGGAACCGCACCCGCAACCCGGACGAGACCGTGTCGGCGGGCAGGGCGTAGTGCACGAACATCGCGCCACTACCGGCCTGGTAATCGGCGATCGGCCCCCCGGTCTCGTCGCCACCGTCATCGGCCCGCTCGACCACCCGCGCCTGCAACGGAGTGCCCGGCTCCAGGCCCTCGACACGGACGTTCGCGGTCAGCGAGTACCGCGCCGGTCCCTCGATGATGGACGGCCCGCCCGCGTTGCGGTGATGGTGCCCGGCGTCCGAGAACTCCTCGTCCCACCGAACGGTGACCCACTCGCCCGCCGGAAGATCCTGCGCGTCCCGCATCCCGACGCTGACATATTCGGGCATGTCGTCCTCCTCGCTCGGCGCCTTGCCGAAGGTTCCGTCCTTGACGAGCTTGTACAGCCGGTCACCCGGGCAACTGGTGGAGATGAAGTCGCGGTGCCCCTTCACGGCCCCGGCGACGCCCTTGCCCATCAGCCACGCCCGCAACTCCCGTACGCCCTGGATCTGCGCGCTGGTCGGAGTCTCACCGGGACCGGACATGAGCGTGCACGAGTACCAGGTCGAGTTCCCACCCGGCTGCGCCGCCTGCTGCCGGTTGAGCCCCCGCCCCTCCATCACGTACGAATGCGGACAAACTCCAAAGGAATATCCAATATCGGCCCATCCGCGGGTCCCCACATGGAACCGCCGCGTGGCCTTCCAGTACGAGACGCACGCGCTGTGCGCCTTGCCGGCCAGACCCTGATTCGCGCCGTCGTAATGGATCACCAGCCCGTTGCGCGGATCGGCGTACGCGCCGCCCGACGCGCCCCAGCCGAACGATGCGCGGTCCTGGAACTGCACCTGGCCTCCCGGATGGTCGGTGACGTGGTGACGAACTGCGCGCCAGATCGTCCACCTTGCGGTCGATACGATCCACCACATCCGCGATCGACACACCGTGATTGCACACACTCGTCCCGCAACGACCCCCCGCCACCATCGGCCCCACCCGTACCGGAACGCTCAAGCGCCGGCCTCAAGGGCGTCCGCGCGCCTCGTCAGGTCCGCCGCGATGTCGTCCCAGTCCGGGCCGTGCATCCACAGGCTCTCGGCAGCCTCACGCAGCACCGCCGGGTCGTCCGGCCGCTGCAAGAGCACCAGCCGGTAGGCCAGATTCCGGACCCAGACCGGCAGGTACCCGTCGACCACATTCGGAGAAAGCGCACGCAGCATGGCGAGGATCGAATCCGCGCCGGCGAACGTCAACTCCTCGACGAAGTGGTGCTCCCGGTGTTCAATCCCGCACTCCGGCGTGGGCCCGTACTCGTCCCCATAGAGGCACCGCGCGTGCTCCGTCAGAGTGCTGTGCATGCCCGGACCCTACGACCCTCAGAAGAGCCGGAACGGCGGCATTCGGTGATCTCGGTCTGGTCAGAGTCGGCCATCCGCTGAGACCATTCGGGGCGTGCATGGACCAGATGATCCCGTGACCACGAGAGCAGGGGAGATCGCCCCTGTGGCGTGGCACGCCGGGCTGGACGAGTCCACGGTCGACCAGAGGTGCGCATGCGGCTGATTCTGATGTTGCTCGCCGTCCTCGCCGGCATGGCGCTCGTCGTGGTCGGCGTCCCGTCCGTGCTGGTCGGCATTGCCGAGCAGCGCCACATCGACAGGGCCTACGTGGTCGGATTCGTTCCAGGATCCGGGTGCGGCGACGCTCACGCGTTGCACCTCAGCGTCAGGGATGGGGAGCCGCTGGACTGCGTGTCGGCGGGACTGTTCGGATCCGGCAAAGTCCGGCTGCCGGGCTTCACCGACGCACAGAACGACCAGGTGGACACGCTGGCCGAACAGCTCGGCAGCAACGGACTGTCTGCCGCCGAACAGCGCGCGATCCAGAACCAGGTGGACAAGCTGACGGCGACGGTGCCGCCTTCCGAACGCCCGTACCATGATCAAGTAGTCCGGGGCACCGGCCGGGCCTGGCTGGGAGCCGGCATGGTCATCGCCGGCATCCTCGGTTGCGTCGCCGCCCTGGTGCTGGGCCCACCGAAGCAGCGCCGCGCGACCTGAATACGGGATACAACGAAGAACACGAAGCGTGCTCGATCGGCCCGACCTGTGCGCGGGCGTTCAAGCGCGGGCGCGAAGGACGGCGTCCGTGTACTGCTCGGTGGTCAGGTCCGCATCCGGGATGCCCAGTTCGTTCAGAACAGCGCGGACGGCACCGAGCGCGTCGTGCAGTTCGTCCTCCGAGGTGAGGGTCTCCAGCTCAACGTAGACCCCGTCAAGCTCGGGCACCGTCACGACGGTGGCGAGCATGTCCCGTCCGCTAGCAGTGAACCGGTAGTTCGCACAGTGCTTGGTCAGTCGGACGTACTCGACTGCCCCCAAGACACGGAGCACGGTGCCGACCACGGCCGGATCGTCGACCGTCGTCTCATGCTCAGGCTTGGAGCCGGACTCCTCGTCCACGGCCGGTTCCTTGTAGGTGAGGATCGTGCGGCGCGCGCCGTTCCGGTCGACGACTCGTACACGTAGTTCCCGGCCTTCAGCGGTGAGTGAGCCGTCCGCCCGGTCGTAATAGGTGTCCTGATAGACGCCTATCTCCTCCTCGGCACGTTCACGCAGCTGCCTGCGCAGCCCTTCGGGATCACGGACCCGCGCCTTCAACTCAGCCTCGATCACCGGCCGCCGCTCCTCCTGGGCGCCGAGACCGGCGCCACATGTCGTCGTAATACCGCCTGAATCCCGCATGCAGCATGCCGTCGGCAGCCGCCGTGAGCTTGTACACCCCCGACCGATGACCCTCCTGCGCGGCGCCGAAGGCTGAGAGGTACAGGGTCTCGTCGAAGGCGACCATTCGCCATGTCGGCAGGTCGCCGTACAGCCGGACTTCGAGACGCAGATGCGGGTGCGCGTCCAACTCGGCCAACCGCGCCAGCGACAATCGGATGCCCGCCACAAAGGACTCGACCGATTCAGCGATCTCTCCAGCCCGTACGGCGGCGGTCGGCTCATCGGGATCCAGCAGCAACACCCGGACATGTACTGAGGTCTTCCGACCGGTGAGCGGTCCACGCAGCAGGGAGTCGTTCAGAGCGACCAGGCCGAGAACCCGTACAGCCAGGATGTCGACCGATTCGGCCGTGCCGCACAGGGAGTCCTTGACACGCTCCAGGATGCCCCCATCGGCACTGAAGGGCAGGTACGGCGCGTGGCGCTCGCGGGGTCGGGGCGTCCCGAGTACATCAACCTCGGCGAAGTCGCCAGAGCTCGACGCGTGGCGGACGGCGACGTGGTGTGGTGGGACGCCGCCCGGTCCGTGGGAACGGAGGCCGGGTGGTGAGCGCGGTCGCGCCTTGGGCGGGGGCCGACCTCGACCCTGAACGCGTGGTCGCCGAGCTGCGGCGCCGGTATCCGGGGGCGTGCGCATTGTGGGGCGAGTTCACCGGGATGTGGTGGGCCCTAGCGCGGGACCGGTCCGGGCGTTACCGCCTGGTCGAAGCAGCCACCCCGGCTGAGCTCGGACGGCACCTGGAGGCGATCCTCCCGCGCTTCGGCCGGGCAGCTCTCATGACCGGCGCGGCGGTGCGGTCGACACCTCCCCCGCCTCGGACGTCCCGTTCCGCCGCGTCCTCCACCCCGCCGCGCCGCCGACGCGAGGCACGGCGGCGCGCCGTCGGACGACGCCTGCTCGCCCTGCTCTGTTGACTCGTGGCGTGTTCGCCTGTTTGCAGCTCTGGATAGGCGAACACGCCACGAGTCAACGCGCGCGGGGGGCAAGTCGCGCGCGGCGGTTCGTGAGGGCTTAGGTGGGCTGGAGGTTGTTGAGGCGGTGGCGTTGGTCGTCGCTCAGTTTGAGGTCCGCTGCGGCGACGTTCTCCTCTAGATGGGAGATCGAGGTGGTGCCGGGGATGGGCAGGACGACCGGGGAACGGTCGAGCAGCCAGGCGAGGGAGATCTGGGCCTGGGTGGCACCGAGTTCGGCCGCTACGGCGGTGATCTCGCTGGTCGCCGACAAGACGGCGGGGTGGACGGGGCGCCAGGGCAGGAACGCGATGCCCGCTTCGGTACAGGCGTCCAGTACGGCCTCGTGCTCGCGGTCGAGCATGCTGTAGCGGTTCTGGACGCTCGCGACGTCGATGATCTGCCGCGCCTCGGCCAGGTCGGTGACGGTGACCTCGGACAGGCCGAGGTGGCCGATCTTGCCTGCGAGCTGGAGTTCGCGCAGGGTTCCCAGCTGGTCGGCGAGCGGGACCTTCGGGTCGATGCGGTGCAGCTGGAGCAGGTCGAGCCGTTCGACGCGGAGGCGGCGGAGGCCGTCGTCGACCTGCTCGCGCAGGAAGTCCGGACGGCCGCAGCTCTCCGCTTCGTGGATGGACGGCGCCGGTGCGATGCCGACCTTGGTCGCGATGAGCAGGTCGTCCGGGTAGGGGTACAGCGCCTCGGCGAGGAGTTCCTCGTTGGCGCCCCAGCCGTACATGTGCGCGGTGTCGATCAGTGTGATGCCGAGCTCGACGGCGCGGCGGGCCACGGCGATGCCGGTTTCGCGGGCCGGCGCGGGCTCGGTCGGCAGGCGCATCGCGCCGAATCCGAGCCTTCGTACGGCGAGTTCTCCCCCGATGCGGAACGTGGATGTCATGGATGATCACGATACTTCCCGAGAACGGCGATCCGATCCTCGCCGACCTCGAGATCCTGCCCCCGGTTGACTCGTGGCGTGTTTGGCCCCCCCCCCCGGGAAACACG
>NZ_JBIRAW010000062.1:0-22640 GCF_044326315.1 Actinomadura sp. 9N407
TCATCTGGCGTCCCAGAAGGCGAACACGCCACGAGTCAACGACACGGGAACGGGCTCCGGGCGGACGGCGGACGGCGGACGGCGGACGGCGGACGGCGGACGGCGGACGGCGGACGGCGGACGGCGGACGGCGGACGGCGGACGGCGGACGGCGGATTCACCAGACGACGACTCCGCCGCCCAGGTCGATCGCTCGCCGGGCCGCCTGGATGATGTTGTTCAGGCGGAACGAGATGTACTCCTCGGAACGTTCCGTAGCGGCCGCGAGCGCGGGGATGTTCGTGCGGATCAGCTCGCACTCGGAGAGGAAGCTCGGAACGTCCCCGGGGTCGACCCATAGGTCTCCGTCTGCGAGGACGGGCAGGTAGCGAGCCCCAAGTTCCCGTACGGCCTCCGAGCCCCAGAGCATCGTGCGCATCCGCTCGTGCCCGGCCAGGTGAGAACCGTCCGCCGGCGAGTCGAGCAACACTCGCTCGCCGGCTTCGTTCATGACGAAGACATCCACCAAGAGGCTCACCGCGTCCATTGAACAGGGCAAAGCCGGACAAGACCACTCGCGCGCCACTGAAAGCACTGTCAACGCAACCTAGGTCTGTTCACGCATGCTACGCGTGTGTATGGTGTCGACCACTGCGATGCTGAACGGACCGGGGGATCCATGTCGAAGGCTTCCGCGCAAGTGACCGCCGCCGAGATCTCGCGTCTTGCCGGGGTCACGCGCGCCACGGTGAGCAACTGGCGCCGCCGGCACGAGGACTTTCCGGCTCCGAACGGCGGTACGGACAGCAGCCCGCTCTACGACCTGAACGCCGTACGGGCCTGGCTGAGAGCGCGCGGGCAGGCCTCGACCGCGACTCCCGCCGGGGAACTGCGCGCGACGCTGCGCCTCCACAGTGGGGACGGCACTCTCGTCGGACGCCTGCTCCCCCTGGTCCTCGCCGCCGCCCACCTCAGTGCGTCGGCAGTGACCAAGTTGAGCGAGCTCGATGACGCGGACCTCGCCGCTCGTGCGTGCGAAACGGTCGCCCACCTGGCCGACGACCATCTGGCCGACAACCGTCTGGCCGACAATCATCTGGCCGACAACACGGTGCCGGGCGCGGACGACGTCCAGTACGTGGCCGAGGACGCACGCGCGCTACGCGCTCTGTTGCATTGCGTCCGGGACGACAGCGCACAGTCCGCGTTGGACGTACTGGCCGAACGGGAGTTGGAGAACAGCGCCTCCCCTGGGACGTACCACACGCCGCCGCAGCTCGCCGATTTGATGGCGCGGCTCCTGGCTCCGCCTAATGGTCCGTACCCGAAACGGGTTCTCGACCCGGCCTGCGGCAGCGGGACACTGCTGACAAGCGCGGCCCTGCAGGGGGCTTCCGTCCTGCTCGGCCAAGACCGCCTGCCGGTCCAGGCACAGCGCAGCGCCGTGCGCCTGCTACTGCACTCCCCCGACGCCGACGCCGACGCCGACGTGACCGTACGGGCCGGGGACAGCCTGCGCGCCGACGCGTTCACGGACGTGATGGTCAACGGCGTCCTGTGCAATCCGCCGTACGGAGACCGCGACTGGGGTCACGACGACCTGGCCCACGACCGGCGCTGGATGTACGGGGCTCCCGCGCGCGCGGAATCTGAGCTGGCCTGGGTTCAGCATTCGCTGTCGCATCTGGCCGCCGGCGGGCTGGCCGTCATGCTGCTTCCGCCATCCGTGGCCGCCCGTACCTCCGGCCGCCGCGTACGGTCCGAGCTGCTGCGCGGTGGCGCGGTGCGGGCCGTCATCGCCCTGCCGCCCAAGATCGCGGCTCCGCTGCACATCGGCCTGCATCTGTGGATTCTGGAACGTCCCAGGCCCGGAGGCCCGGCACGAGACACCGTTCTGTTCATGGAAACGTCCGGCAGCGAGCGGGTGGCAAGCGGCTGGGACGCGCTGAACGCGGCCGTGCTGTCCGCGTGGCGAGCGTTCGACGCGGATCCCGACGGCTTCGCGTCGGAGCCGGGGACCGTGTCCGCCGTTCGCATCATCGATCTCCTGGACGAGTTCGTCGACCTCACGCCCGCCCGGCATGTCCGTACCGCCGTACCGGCCGATCCGGCCACGGCCGCGAGCAAGGCCGTGAAGCTGACCAAACGGCTGGCCGGGAGCGTCGCTTCCCTGACCGTCGCGAGCACTCTGGGCGAGTGGTGCGCGGCCGGGGACGAGCCCCGTGGTTGGCGTACGGCCACGGTCGCCGACCTGGCACACGCCGGTGCCCTCACGCTCTATCGCGCCACGCGCGGCTCGGAGGTACTGGCGAAGCACACCGGACGGCCCGTACTGACCGGCCATGACCTGGCCACAGGGGGACGTGCCACCGGGGACGCGAACGAGATCCGCCCCATCGCGCCGACCATCATCGCACCGGGGGATGTGCTTCTTTCCAGCGTTCTCGACCCGCGCGGGGCCGCGTCCAAGGTCGCCGATGACGAGGACGCGAAGTGCCTGCTGGGGCCGAACGTGCATCTGCTCCGCGCCAACGCCGAGCGGCTGGACCCTTGGTTCCTGGTGGGTTTCCTCGGTGCGCCCGACAACGTCAACCGGGCGTCCAGCGGCACGTCCACCGTGCACCTGGACGTACGGCGCCTGCGCGTCCCGCTCCTCCCCCTCGACGAGCAACGCCGCTACGGCCGTGCCTTCCGGCGCCTGCACGAGCTTCGTACGGCGATACGCCAGGCGGACGAAGCGGCCACCCAGGCCGCGAAGCTCTTGTCCGCCGGTCTCACCACCGGATCGCTGCTGCCGCCGACCGGCGATCCCACCTGACTGCGTCACGGCCACCGAATGTAGATCCACTGGCCGGGCGCCGGGCCGGGACGCGGGGGCGGGGGCGGGGGCGCGGGGGCGGTCCGCTTCTCGGCGGCCTCCGCCGCCCGGCGTTCCCGGCGTTACCGGCGTCCGGAAATCCACCCCGGGAATCCACCAGAAACCATCGGGAAACCACTGGAACGAACCATGCCAGTAATTGCTGGCCGAGTACGGCCAGGGTCGTTGTCCGGTCGCCGGGGGCGTGCTCCGATCGAGCCGTCATCACCAGTCCCCCGCTTGACGAGTCACCGAGGAGTCACCATGGCACGCCGCCTCATCACCTCTCTCGCGCTCGCCGCCGCGACCGCCGCCGCCTCCGTCGCGATGGCCGCCCCGTCGTCCGCCGCCACCTACCAGTGGTCGGCCGGACAACTCAGCCCGCAGTACGTCTTCGGCAGCGGCGGCACCGCCTGCTACTACCGGATCCGGTACGGCAACTTCGGCAACGTCGCGTACGCGCAGATCCGGTTCTACGCCGGGGCATGCGGCGGTACGCGCGCCGTCGCGCTCGGCCAGACCGGCGGGACCATCACCGAATACTGGGACGACCAGAGCGCCATCACGGGCGCGGATGGATGCGGCCAGTACATCGAGATCCAGGCGACCTCCGTCCCCGACCGCATCGGCGTCGGTATGGAGGTCCACCGGCCCAACAACGCGGGTGTCAACACGTACTGGCACACCACCACCGCGGGCCAGCAGACACCCGTCAGGTACTGCTGAGCCGACACCGTGGAAACTGCCAAACGCTGGTGCGCGCTCGTCGCCCTCGCCTTGGCCGCGACACTCCTGACCGGAGTGACGCCGGCCGATTCCGCACAGCAAGCCTGTTCTCTGGCTCCTACAGGGGGCCGAATCACGGAAACCGTGGCCGACGGGCGCGAATACCTGCTCTACGTTCCCGCCGGTATCCCCGGCCCTAACGCTCCACTCCTTGTGAGCATGCACGGCTGGGGCGGCAACCCCGCCGCCCATGCCGACGCCTCAGGACTGGACGACTTCGCCGACACCTACAAGGCGATCGTCGCGTACCCCAAGGGCGTCACCACACCGCTCACGCAGTTCGGCGCTACGGGAACCGGCTGGGATTACCGCTTCCAGGCGAGCGCCGACATCACGTTCCTGCGCGACGTGGTGGCCGACATCAAGAGCACCCGGTGCGTGAACCCGCGCCAGGTACACGCCGAAGGCCTGTCCATGGGCGGTCCCATGAGCCAGCGCCTCGCCTGCGAGGCCTCGGACGTCTTCGCCTCCGTCATCTCCTCCATGGCCAACGACGTGGAGGAACCCTGGGTCGACCTCGTCACCGGCGCCAGTTCCCCATCACAGGCGTGCGATCCGGATCGTCCCGTCTCCGTCTACCTGTCCTGCGGGCTGTTCGACATCGCCACGCCCAACGGATGCGAACCGACCGCCATCGCCTGGGCCGAACGGTCGGGCTGCGCCCCCTCAGGGGGAGTCGACGACGCGTACGGCCACAAACGCACCTACACGCAATGCGACGCCGGTACGCAGGTCATCTGGCGCCGATGGTTCTGGCAGCCGCACAACTATCTGTGGGGCGCCTACCGGGACCAGTGGTTCAGCGAGATGAACCAGTTCTTCGCCGCCAATCCCCGGCCCTGGTAGCGAGGGCGAGCACGCACTCGCCGCCGGATCGGCGGGGCGATCCGGCGGCGACTGTCCCCCTCACGACCAGACACCTGTCCTCGCAGCCGGACCAGTGTCCTCACGGCCGGACCAGTGTCCTCACGGCCGGACCCGTGTCCTCACGGCCGGACCCGTGTCTCACGGCCGGACCCGTGTCCTCAGGACCAGACACGTCCTCACAGCCGGACCCGTGTCCTCACGGCCAGACACGTGTCCTCAGGACCAGATGATGACGCCGAGCGTGGACACGTGCAGGAGCGCGACCGCGTCCTCGGTCAGCTTCGCGTCCGGAGACGCTCCGGCCGTCACCACCACGTACCGGCCCTCGCTCCCCACGCGGCCATCCTTCGGCGCACCCGCCTTGGACACATCGGTTGCGAACTTCAAGTCGTCGTAGGCCAGCTTGTCCAGCACGCCTAGCGCTGTGGACGTGTCGGGGAACCGCAGCACATGGCCGGTCACCAGGACGTTCCCGGTCGTCCGGTACGTCATCTCGACGCGTCCCTCGCAGCCCAGCCCGGACAGCAGGTCACGGCGCCGCTGATCGACCGCCCCGGCCACGCACCCCTCGCGGCTGTCGAGCGTCCGGCCCCGGACCGGATCGAACGTGGCGGCCCGCCCGTTGTTGCGGATGTCCTGCCGCTCATCCGTCGTGTAGAGGTCATCGACGTCGAACGAGACGGTCCGCGTGGGCGAGTCCCAGGCATTGTTCCGGCTCTGGACCGTGGCCCGTACGACAGGGGCCACGACCGCCAGCATCGCGATCGCCGTCACCACGGCGAGCACGATCCGGCGCTTCCGGTCCTGCGGCAGGTTCTCGGCCAGGACGACAACGGTCAGCGCTTTCCGGTCATGGTGGCACTGCCGCGAGTGGGTGTCCTGCCGGTACACGAGGTAGTCGTCCCACGGCCAGAGTCCGGGAGTGCTGCTGCTGCCCCACACCGGCATCCAGCGCCCGAACGCCTGCTTCCAGCCCGGCTTGCTCACGCCGTCGAGCCCGACCAACCGGATTCCGGCGATGCGGTGGCCGACCGTACAGCCCCACAGGACCAGCCGTCCCATCCGCATGAACACATAGACCGCGAGCGAGGCGATCGCGGCGACCACGATCATGACGACCAGCACGGCATCGTCCGGCTGGACCGACTCCGGCCCCATCGCCACCAGTATGAGCAGGACGTACGGGCCCAGCGTCGCCAGCGGAATGGTCACCAGGTCCAGCAGCCGGGCGACGAGCCGCTGACGGCCGGTCGCCAGCACCCGTACCGTCCGCGTCCCGCCCTCAGAGGGATCGGCCGGCGGATCGGTCGGCTCGGTCGGCTCGGCACCGGGATGGAGGAAAACCGGGAGCTTCCTGGGTGTCTCGATCACGGTGCCCCATACAACACCAGCGGTACCGGCGATGTTCGGCGAATTCGCACGATCACTCTGAGTGAGTGGAAGCATGGTGACAGTGTCCGGGGTTCGCAACAACGGGGTTCGTAACAACGGGGTTTGCAACGGGGAGCGCCGCCGTCCGGCCCGCCTGCTCCTGTGGTCGCTCGCCGTCGCGGCCACCGTGATCGTCCTGCTGGTCCTGCGGCAGCCGCTGGACGTCGGCGACAAGATCGCGAGCGTCGTCGGCATGGTCGTCGGACTGGCGGCGCTGGGACTGACGCTGTACGCGACGTTCTTCCGGGACGCGGGCGGCGAACGCCAGGCTCCTGAGGCGCTCGCCGACGACCTCGCCGGCATCGTCGGACGGCAGTGGCGGGAGGAGGCGGAGGCCCGCAGGCTGTTCGAGCCGCAGGCGCTCCGGCTGGCCTGGTCGGCGACCGGCCGCCCGGTGTCGGACCACCCTTCGGCCGTCGCGGGCGCCGATCGGGACGGGCCACCCGTACGGCTGCGGCTCGACGGCGAGCTCGGCCACCGGCTCCAGGACCTGGCCCGGCGGTTCGAGGCGCTGCCCAGCGGACGGCTGGTCGTCCTCGGCGAGCCCGGCGCGGGCAAGAGCGTGCTGGCCATCCTGCTGACACTCGGCTTGATGACCAGGCGCGGCCTGACGAGCGGGCGCACCTCGATGACCGGACGCGGCGGGGGCGACCCGGTACCGGTCCTGCTTCCCGTCGCGTCCTGGGACCCGCTGTCGGAACGCCTCGACGCGTGGATCATCCGCTCGCTGGCCGCCGGCTACTACAACGGCCGGACGGACAACCCGCGGATCCTGCACGACCGGCGGCTGCTCATCCCCGTCCTGGACGGCCTGGACGAGATCCCCGAGACCCTGCGTTCGGCGGCGATCCGCGAGATCAACCGCACCGTCTCCGCCGACATCCCGCTCGTCGTCACCTGCCGTTCGGCCGAGTACGAGGAGGCCGTCGCGGGCCAGGGAGAGGTGATGCGCCGGGCCGCCGTCGTCGAGATCGAGCCGGTCGCCGTGACCGACACCATCGCCTACCTGAGCGGCGTCCACTGGCCACCGGGCACCGACTGGGAACCCGTCTTCCAGCACCTGCGCGAGCATCCGGACGGGCCGCTGGCCATGACCTTCTCGACACCCCTCATGGTCTCGCTCGCCCGGACCATCTACGGGCGTTCCGGCGACCCGGCCGAACTACTGGACCCGGACCGCTTCGGGCACCGCCAGGCCGCCGAGGACGAACTGCTCGACATGGTCGTCCCCGCCGCGTACGCCCACGACGAACGTCCCGGCGCCGACCCCGGCACGGCGCCACGCTGGACGGCCGCCCAAGCGGAGACCTGGCTGACCTACCTCGCCGGCCACATGCACGAGGCACGGGAACGCGACTTCGCCTGGTGGCGGCTCGCCAGGCGGACCCTGTCCGCATGGACGGCCCCCATCGTCGGAATCGTGATCGGCGCCGTACTCACCATCGCCGGCGCTCCGCTGGCTCTGGCATGGGACGACAGCCCGTTCCTGCTCCTGGCCGGGAGCGGAGGCGTGGCCATCGTTTCCATGGTCGTCTGGTACGCGACCGCCACGCGCTCCCCGGAACGGCTCAACCTGGTCCGGCACGGGTCCGTGGACCGGCTCCGCCGGGGATGCGTCACCGGCCTCGCCATCTTCGCTATCCCCACGGTCCCAGCGGTCATCGGCATCCTGGTGGACGCCCTGGGCGACGTCGGGTTCTCCAGCGGGCGCCCCGCCGTTCCGATCGCCGCGCTCCTACCGATGTGCCTTGTGGTGGGCGCCGGACTGGCGACACACCACTGGCTGAGCGCCTCGCCCGAACGCGCTGCCCAGGTGACCCCCCGAGGCTTCCTGCTCCAGGACCGAACCTCCTCGCTCGTGGCCGCCGCCGCCTCGGGAATCGCCGCAGGACTGACACTGGTCCCCACGGTCGCCGTCAGCGTGGTGCTCATGGACCTGGCCGGCGGCGTGACCTCCCTCGTCGTTGACCGCGACCCCCGACTCTCCGAATTCCACCTGTTCCAGAGCGTGGGCCTGCCCGCCCAGCTGGAGGGTGCGCTCGCGTTCGCCCCGATCGTCGCCGTCACGTTCGGCTTCATGGTGCTCCTGTCACGCGCCTGGCCGAAATTCGCGGTCGCCAGGGTCGCCCTCGCGCTTCGGGGCCGGACACCGTTGCGGCTGATCGACTTTCTCGATGACGCCCGCGCTCGGGGCCTCCTACGCCAGGTAGGCGGCGTCTACCAGTTCCGCCACGCCCGCCTGCAGGAACGCCTCGTCAGCCGCCGGGCCCGTCCCGCCCTCGACGACCCGGGCCGCAATGCTTTGGACGACTCTGCTCTGGACGACTCGGCTTTGGACGGCTCCGCCCGCCGCCGGTCACGGCGTCCCGTCCGGGCGGCCATGGTGGCGTTCTGCCTCATTGCCGCCGGCGGAGCGGTGCCCGCCGGGAACCACCTGCGCTGCGCCGGCACATGGTCGCTGGACCCCACCACCCGCATGCAGCGGCTACCCGGGAACGGCGGTACGGAATGCGTCGGGCTCTTCGATGGGCCCCTCAATGGGCACGGCGATGGAGACGGCGATGGGCACGGTATCGGCGGGCCGGGATGGCCTCAAGGAGCCGACGCCGCCGCGTACAAGGCGGTGTACAGATGGATCGACAGGACGAACAGACGAGCCGTCCGGGATCCGCGCCATCTGGTCGTCGTGGTGTCGGCCCCCCTGCATGCCGCCGGGACATACGGCCGGCACACGTTGCTGCGCCAGCTCCAGGGGATCGCCCTCGCGCACAAAAGGGTCAACGACACGACACGGCCGCTCCGGCTGATGATCGCGACTCAGGGCACGGACGACGACACCGCCGACCTGGTGCGGCGGATCGTCTCCGACCGCGCGGTACGCGACGGTCGTTGGGCGGGACTCGTCACGCTGGGTGACGAGGAGATCCAGGATCAGAGGATCGACTACGCCCCAGCGGGCGCCAATCGCGCGCAGCTTCTCAACGGTGATCCCCTAGAACAGGGGACGGTTTCCCTGGCCGCGTCCGCCGACCTCGTCGACTCTTTCGTGGCCCGCTACATCGGGCAGCATCATGCGGCCGCTCCCCTTGTCGTACGGGACCCCCGCGATAGCGCTTCGACGGATTTCCACATCCAACTGCCGGCGGCGACGCCGATCGCCCCGACCCGCGAAGGAGCCATGCAAGCGTGCAAGGCGAAGGCCGACCGGCTCGTGGTGTACGCCGACGAACCAGGCAAATTCCTCGGTTTCCTGAGGCTCCTGCAGCGCGCCTGCGCATCGGAGTACCCGACGATGCTGGTCAAGGAGCACACCGCCAGGCGGATCATGGCTTCTGGAGACCTCCCTCTCTCGTCCCCCGCGCGCGGCCTGCGGATCCGATACCCGGTGACCGCGAGCGCCGCCGCTTGGACCAGCTGCGCCGGGCTCCGCTCGTTCATGGGAGCGCCTGATGCGCCCGGGCTCGGCGACCCTTGCGGGGACACCTGGGGAGACTCGCTGCTGGCCTTCGATCTCCTGCGCCTCATCTCGGCGCTCGCCTTCCATTCGCACGGCAGGAAGGACCTCCGCCTGGAGACCACCAACGGACTGAACCATGCCGTCGCCGACATGCGGGACTCACCGCCTCTGGAAGGCGCGTCCGGTGCCATCACCTTCCTCAAGGGCACCGGGTCCACCAACCCTGTGCGGGACAGTCCGATCGCCCTCATGGAGGCGGTCCTGCCGGAGAAAGCGGGAGGTGAGCCGCGGCTCGTATGGTTCTGCGGGACCTCACGGTGCGCCCCCGGGGATCCCGGTCGGCCGGGGACGCAGCCGGAGTGAGGGCCGGGAAACGATCAAGGGCCCGATCCGGTGTGGATGGGCCCTTGCGGTGCGCCTCGCGGCTTGATCTTGCTCCCGCGACTGGACTCGAACCAGTAACCTGCCGGTTAACAGCCGGCTGCTCTGCCAATTGAGCTACGCGGGATCGTCGTGGCCGGTGAGAACGCGGTCCCTACCGGCGCGTCTAGATTAGCGCATCCGGTGCGGTGCTCGCGCACCGATAAATCGGGGCGGACCGTGGATCCGGGGCGACTGGGCTGCGACTTCCTGGGTATGTGAGGGGTCACCAACCGCAGCACCGGGGGTTTGACTATGAAGTACCGCGCAATGTTCTTCGCGGGTGCGGCCGTGGGCTACGTCATGGGGACGAAGGCCGGCCGCGAGAAGTACGAGCAGATGAAACTGGCCTCGCAGCGGTTCACCGAGAACCCGAGGGTGCAGGAGGCCACCGAGATGCTCCGCACCAAGGGCGGCGAGCTCGCCGGGGCCGCGCGGGAGCGGGTACCCGAGCAGATCGGGAACCGGATGCCCGGCAAGCACCGCGACGAGATGCCGCAGGAGTACCGGGATCCGCGGCAGGAGACCACCACCCACCCGAGAACCGTCCTCTAGGCCCGTCCGGGAGCAAGGCCTGCCCGGGAGCAGACCGTCCGGGAGCATGGCCTGTCCGGGAGCAGGACCGTCCCGGCTGCTAGGGCTTGTCTCAAAGTGGCCTCAGCCACCGCGCGAGCGCGTTACCTGGCCGGTGAGGCGATGCCGGAGGCGAGCCTCGCCGGCCAGATCGCGAAGCGATGCCGCGCTCGCACAGGCACGGTCACGGTGCGAGCCGCCAGGCGAGCGGCCCTGGGCCGGGTCTTTAGAAACACTGCCTAGAGGCCGGTCTGGCGGCGCAGGTCCGCCAGGAGCTGTTCGGCCTGGGCGCGCAGGCCCGGGTCGGACGGGTCCAGGCCGGGCTCGAACACGAAGCTCCAGTGCACGTCGCCGCCGCCGGACGGGCGGCGGCCGGCGATTCGGACACTGCCGCCGCCCGGAAGCTTGGCGTGCCGGGTCACCGCGATGGTGGCCGTCACGCGCTCCCGTACGGTCTCGGGAACCGAACCCGGCTCGGTGAGCTGGACGTGGTGCTCGGGGCCACTGGACGTCTCGTGGACGTGCAGCCACCCGTCCTTCCAGTTGGCCTGGTCGATCCGTTCCCACGGGATGCGGGTGAAGTCGCCGGAGACCGTCGGCAGGTGCAGGGCCGTGGAGGTCGCGACGACGTACGAGCCGCCGCGCGTGGGCGCGGTGGCCAGCGTGCGCTCGCCCCGTTCGAGGGCGAGCCGGTCGCGGACAGGGCCGGGCGGCCGGCGGGAGAGGCGCATGCGACCACCGTAAACGATCAGGCCGCACGCTCAGGCGCCCCGCCCGTTCAGGCGGCGCGGGGGGCGCGGCGGGCGCCGAGGAGGTCCAGGACGAGGGCGGCTGACCAGCTGTAATCGTGGCTGCCCCGGCCGGTGCCGTCGAACGGGTCGAAGTACTCGCGGAAACCCGACTGGCGCACCAGGCGCAGGGTCGAGCCGTACAGCAGGTCGGCTATCACGGTGTGACCGTGCGCCAGCGCGCCGTACCAGAGGAGCCAGTTGGTGTTGATCCAGGTGGGCCCGCGCCAGTAGCCGCCCCTGTCGAACGCGGGGGCCTGGATGTCGCAGGTGGGGACCGGATAGCCGGCGGCGCCGGCGAAGCGGGCCGACAGGAGCAGGTCGACCAGGTTGCGGACGATCGAGGCGGGCAGTTCGGGGTCCAGGAGCGGCGCGAAGGCGGCCACGGTGACGACCGGGAGCAGGCGGTCGTCGCGCAGGTCGCGGGCGCGGAAGCAGGCGCTCTCGCAGTCCCACAGGCGGTCGGTGATGGCCCGGTGAACGCGCTCGGCCCGTTCGCGGTGCTGTACGGGGTCGCGGCCCAGGATCACGGCGATCTCGGCCAGGGCATGGGTGGAGGCGAGGTACGTGGCGTTCACCAGGGGATCTTCGACGATGAACGGGTGGGCCTCCCGTATGTAGTCGTGCCGGTAGCCCGCCTCGCGTAGGAGAGTCACCAGCCACACGTACCGCTCGTAGTCCTCGCCTGTAGGGATGCTGTACGTGTTGCGATGCGGCGCGTACAGCGCGGGAGGAAGCTGGAGGGCTCCCAGGGGGCGGTCCCAGGCGGGGCTGTTGTCCTGGCCCGATTCCCAGGGGTGGCAGATGGCGATGAGGCCGCTGGAATCCACGTCCCTGCAACGGGCCAGGTAATCGTGCTGGGCCACGAGGCGGGGATAGACGCGGGCCAGGAATGCACGGCTGCGCTCGGCTTCGGCGGGCGTCGCGCATTCGTGCAGGCGCAGGACGGCCATGGCCTGCAGCGGAGGTTGTGTAAGGGCCGAGGTGTGAACCTTGCGGGGCGCGGCGGGCTGTTCGGCACTGCACCACAGTTCGGGACCCGGGAAGTACGCGTGGCGCGGGAGCCGGGTGTTGAAGACCATGTGCGGGAGCAGACCGTCCCGCCACTGGCCGCGGAACAGGGACATCAGCTCGCGTTCGGCCCGGTCGCGCCGGTGCCTGGCCAGGCCCATGGCGACGAACGTCGAGTCCCAGCTCCACTGGTGCGGGTAGAGACCCGGCGAGGGAACGGTGCCCGTCCCCGTCCAGTTGGCATCGAGGACTCGCGCCGCGGCGTCCCAGAGCGCGGTTTCGTCGCCGGTCAGACGGGTGGTCATAAGGCCAGCGCGACCTCCTCGCGAGGTACTGGGGCTACCGCGATTGTGACCGCAGAAACCGGGTCCGGCGACCCCTGAAGCGGCGGTGCTTGTCTACACGAGGACGTTGCTTCCGGTAATTCAGGCACCGTCATTCAGGCACCGTGAGCCAAGCACCGTGAGCCAAGCACCATGAGTCAGGCACCATGAGTCAGACGGCGGGCGCGGCGCGCTGCAGGAACCAGTCGAGGATCTCCTCGCCCGCGAGGATGCCCTTGGCCGTGGTGAGCGTGGTCGTGGGTGACGTCCAGCCGGTGTCGTGCAGTTCGCCGTGGGCGGGCCTGATGGAGGCGGTGGCGGCTTCCAGGAGTTCGATGTCCAGGAGGGAGTCTCCGGCGGCGAGCATCGTTTCCTCTCCCGTGCGGCGCGCCACCTCCTGGGCGGCGGCGGCCTTGGTGAGACCGGCGGGGAGGCAGTAGACCTTGCGGCCCTGGAGCGACGTACGCCAGCCGCGTTCGGCGCACCAGCCGGTGAGGTCCTCCACCCAGGTGAGCGGTAGGCCGGCCCTGTCGACGACCATGTAGGCGAAGAGGTCCGACGCGGTACGGCGCTTGAGGACGAAGTCGCCGTGGATGCTTTCGAGGTGTTCCCCTACCTCGGCCAAGGTGGCGGCGGACCCGGTCACCAGGGCCTGCACGGCCGAGGTCCAGTCGGGATCCGCGACGCCGTCCACGAGGATGTGCCCGCCATTGGAGCAGATGGCGTAGGCGGAGGGCTTCTCCATCAGGTGCACCCTGGCGTACTGCTCGGGCGTACGCGTCGTCGTGGGAACGAACGTCGCGGCCCCGGCAAGGGCCTCCAGGGCACGCGAAGCCGTCTCCGTCATGTAGGACAGGGGGCTCGCCTGATACAGCTCCACGCAGAGCAGGCGGGGCATGGCCTCGTCGGGGCCTTCCAATCCCATGGCCGCCGTCGAGTAGATGAGCGTGCGATCCAGGTCAGAGCACACGAGAACGCCCATCAAGCCACATCCCTTTACAAAGTACGAATCAACGGGGGAATCAAGGGTTCAGAGCTACTGGACGGTGCCTTGACCGAAGCGCGGATGGATGAGGCCGACGCAGGCGTACGGGAAGTCCTCCAGGGAGATCTCTTCGTCTACCTCCTCGACGGGCACGCCGCGTTCGGCCGCCAGCAGCCGGATGTGGGCCAGTTCGGCCCCCGCACCGGCCCTGGCCAGGATCTTCCACGGAACGCGGCGCAGCAGCACCCGGGTCGTCTCCCCCACGCCCGGCTTGATCAGGTTGAGGTCGTCGACACCGTACGCCCGGCCCACCCGGCGGACCGCCTCCCAGCCCGACCAGTCGGGCGTACGGTCGGCGGCGAGCAGCCCCGGGAGGTCCTCGGCCACCCGACCGGCGACGTCGCCGAAGCGCGCGCACACCGCGTCCAGGAACGTCGCCGACACGTCCGCGCCGGCCAGCTCCGCGTAGAACTTGGCACCGTGGAAGTCGCCTGGACCGATCAGCTCGGCGTTCAGGACCGTACGGCTGACCAGGCCCGACACCGTGGAGTTCAGGCACGCGGACGGGATCAGGAAGTCCTCGCGGGTGCCGTGCAGCGGCGTGCAGCGGCCAGGGTCGGCGAGCACCGCCAGGTCGGCCGGGAAGCGGTGCCCGGTCGCGGCCGCGTACGCATCGAGCGCGGCCGTCAGCTCGCGGCTGATCGCACCCTTGCCCGTCCAGCCGTCCACGAACATCACCCGCGCGGGGTCGTACCGGGCGGCGAGGTGGCCGAGCGCGGCCTCGTCGATGCCGCGCCCGCGCACGATGCTGATCGCGTAGTGCGGCAGGTCGAGGCCGTGGGCGAAGCGTGCCCAGCGCCGGATCAGGACCCCGACCGGCGTCCCGGCGCGGGCCAGCGACACCAGGACGGCGTCCCGGCCGCGCTCGGCGATGATCATCTCGGTGATGATCCCGACGGCGTGCGCGAGCCGTTCGGCGGAGGCGTCCAGTGCCTCGTGGAAGAGCCGCTGATATTCGGGCCCCGGCTGGTACTCGACCGGCAGCGACTCGGCATAGTGCGCCCGGCCCGCCTGGATGGCCGCCTCACGTTCCTCCGTGGGCGCCTCAAGGTGTACGGCGGACAGGTCCTTCAGCAGCCACGTCACGTCCTCGGCCGGATAGCTCCCGAAGGCCGGTCCGTGCAGGGGACGTGCTTGGGAACCGACGGGAGGGGCTTTCCGGTACGAGGGGACGGTCGCCAGCACTACAGGGGCGAGCCGGGAAAGCTGCGCGAGCAGGCCATCCGCTAGGGCGGGAGTGTCACCGGCGTCGTCCACGACAAGGACGATGGCGTCGAACGCGCGGGACGGATCCGCCCCAGGTGCGACGTTGTAGGCATACCGCTCCCCGGGCCCATCGGCCGGGTCGTCATGCGAGGGAAAGGCCAGGCGCGTACGGATCGCATAGCCGGGGTCGTCCACCGCCAGTACGGGTGAACGGGTCGTGGTCGAGTAACGCACGTCGGCCTCAGCGGGCAGGACGTCCGCGAGGGCCTCGGCCAGCCGCAGCGGCGCGTACATCAGCTCCTCGAAGCCCAGCACCAGGACGCGCGGCAGACCCTCCAGGTGGGCGGCGTCCAGGTGGGTGGCAACACGGGCCGCCATGGCGGGAAGCTCCTTGCCGAGCCGTTCCCTGTGTTCGGGCAGGAAGCCGTGCCTCCCGCCATCGGGAAGGTCCTCGGGCCAGCCCAACTCCACCCGCGTCACACCGAACGGCTCGCCCGAAGGCTGCCCGAACGTTGGCTGCACGGACGATG
Organism: Actinomadura sp. 9N407; assembly: GCF_044326315.1. Classification (NCBI taxonomy): domain Bacteria; kingdom Bacillati; phylum Actinomycetota; class Actinomycetes; order Streptosporangiales; family Thermomonosporaceae; genus Actinomadura; species Actinomadura sp. 9N407. The sequence continues at coordinate 15,274 of NZ_JBIRAW010000062.1, forward strand.
GCTGCACGGACGATGGCTGCACGGACGCTGAATGCTCCGACGATGGCTGCTCGGACGCAGAGTGCCCGGACGCGGGTTGCTCGACAGCGCGGGACGAGAGTCCGGCCACAAGCTCCTGGCCCGTCTCCAGGATTCCCTCAGGCAGGGCCACCTGACCCGTGGCGAGAGCGACGACGTCGATACGGGCGTCCACCTCGGCGGCGAACGCGTCGAAGGCGTCCCGGTCGGCGCCGCTCCGCAGATCGACGAGCGCGGCCACCACGTAGTGCCGGCGCGGCCGGATCGCGTGCAGGGCCCGGATCGTGTTGATGACCGTGCGGCCGGTGGACAGCTCGTCGTCCACCAGGACCAGCGGGACGTCCCGTTCGAGCGTCCCGGGGTCGGCGGGCAGCAGCAGATGGCTGGTGGCGTGGCTGTGCTCCTCCTCGAAGCCGCCGTAGCGGCCGAAGCCGGTGACGGGCCGCCGGGTGGAGTGCAGGTAGAGCGCCCCGCCCAGCGCGTCCGCCACCGAATGCCCGAGCGCCGTCGCGGTCTCCGCGTAGCCGAGCACCATCGCGTCCACCGGCTCCCGAGGCTCGCACAGCCGGTCGCGCAGCACCGCCGCCGCTCCCGGGTCGCCGCTCAGCGCTCCGGCCAGCAGCGGCCCGTACGAGGCCGCGGAGGCGCCTTCATCGCGCTGAGCGTTCGGGTGCGGGGCGTTTAGGTGCTGAGCGTTCGGGTGCGGAGCGTTCAGGCACAGGCGGACGAGCTCGCCCAGCAGCAGCCCCGACCCGTACACCAGGCGCGGATCGGTCGGAACGTGCTTGCCCAGCACTGCCGACACCAGCAGGTGCGCGCGGCGCGGGTTGCGGCGCACGGCCAGCCCGACCAGATCGGCGAGCCCGGAGCCGACAGGGCGCTCGCCGTCCTGGAGGCGGACGTCCAGGCGGGACGAGACCCACTCCCCCGGCCACACAGTCTCCCCCGGCAACACGGACTTGCCCCGCAACACAGTCTCGCCCGGCAACACAGTCTCAGCCAACAGCGCCGCGTCTCCTTGCCGCGTAGCGTCGTCCTGCCGCGCAGCGTGGGGTGCTCGTACGTGCGCGCTCATCGGCCGCCCGCCGCTTCCAGCAGCTCGACGAACGTGACGTCCTCGGCCGCCACCCCGAAGACCTGGGCGCGCAGCATCAGCCGTTCGGCCCAGGCCCGGTGCGGCTTGGCCTCGTTCATCTTGTTGGCGTACACGCTGGCCATCGCTCCCCCGCCGGCCTCCCCGAGGATGTCGGAGGCGTCGCAGTACTCCTCGTGGGTCACCACCGACAGCGCGTGCACGGCCGCCACATGGGTCGGATGGATCACCGTCTTGCCGATCAGCCCGTTGGCCTTGTCCAGATGCACCTCGCGGATCAGCCCGTCCAGGTCCGAGGTGATCAGTCGTTCCCGCAGCGGCGCGGCGCGCTGCCGCTCGAACGGCGACTGCCGCAGCTGGGGCTTGAACATCCGCTCGCCGGCCGAGAAGTACTCCCAGACCGGGCCGGTGACCACGAAGCCGGTCCCGTCCGCGCGGCCGAGGATGTTGACCACCTCGGAGATCGCCCCCGCCACTGGCTGGATGTCATAGATGGTCAGGTCGGGCGGGCGCCGCAGGCCGTACGCGGCGGACATGTCGGTGGCACCGATCCGTACCGCCAGGATCCGCTCGCGGTGCTTGGCCAGCAGGGCCGCCACGTCCTGGAGCAGCTCCGACCGGGTCTCCCGGTAGACCGCCTGATGGCTCTCGATCACCGGCATCGCCAGCAGCCGGTGGCCGGTGCGGTCGGCGGCCTCCGCCACCGCCTCCAGGCAGTCGCCCGACACGGCGGTGAACTTGGGCAGCACGAACCCGCTGATCAGAGCGGCGGCGGCACCGAGCCGTACCGCCAGGGCCCCGATCTGCGCCGCCGTACGGACCCGTACGAACAGCAGCGGGGGCTCCTGGCCGCCGGCCTGGACCCGCCGCAGCTGCGCCACCAGGTTGTCCTCGGCCGCCGGGACGTCCTCGTCGGCGATCGCGTCCTCAAGGCAGAGGACCATGCTGGTCACCCCGCGCCGGGCCGCCTTGACCACGTCGTCGGCCAGGGTCGGCCGGGTCGCCGGGCTGTAGAGCGTGGCACCGAGCGCGACCGCCAGGACAGCGGGATCGTCATGGCGGTCGAACGCTCGGGGCTGCCGGTGGAACAGCCGCTTGCGCAGCCCGCTGTCGATGTGGTCAAAGTGCCGCATGCACTCCGGGCCCTCCCGCTCGGCCCGGCCATGGGGACACCGTCACGCTCGACACCGCCGCACCCAAGAACGCTGCCCTCAAGGACCCCGCACTCAAGGACCCCGCATTCAAGGACGCTGCCGAGCCCGAAGACATGGCCGACCCCGAGCACACCCTCATGCTCGGGGACACGGCCGCACTCGGGGACACCGCCGTACTCAAAGGTGCGCGGAGACCGTCGGGAGAAGGTGCTGGAAGGTACGCCCGTTGGCGGTGGCGCCGATCGCCGTCATCGACCAGCCCTGACCGTCCCGGGACACCTTCGCCATGATCTGGGCGTTGTGCTGGCCCGCACCGCTCAGCTCGTAGCGGGCGATCTCCTGGCCGGTGCCCTCGTCCACCAGACGGCAGAACGCGTTGGCGATCTGGGTGAAGTCCTGGCCGGTGAACGAGTTGACGGTGAACACCAGCTGGGTGACGTTGGCCGGCACCGAGGCCAGATCGACGTTGATGACCTCGTCGTCGCCCTCGCCCTCACCGGTCATGTTGTCGCCGGTGTGCAGCACCGAGCCGTCCTTGCTGCGCAGCTGGCGGAACCACACCGAGTCGGCGAGGTTGCCGCCGGCGTCGAACAGCAGGCAGGAGGCGTCCAGGTCGATCGACTGGGTCTTGGTCTTCCCGAACATGCCCTTCTTGGTGACCGCGTCCCAGCCCAGGCCCATCTTGACCCGGGTCAGGCCGCCGCCTCCCGGCTTCTCGAGCGAGACCTTCTGGCCCTTCTGCAGCGAGATCGACATCGTCGGCTCCTTTGCTAACGCTGATCCATCACACGGTCGTTTTGGTCACTGTCGCTGTTTGATCACTGTCGCTGGTTGATCACTGTCGCTGTTCGGTCACCGGCGCTGTTTGTTCACCGGCACTGTTCGGTCACCGGCGCGGCCTTGCTTCACACCTTGGTGGAGTGCAGCTGCTTGTCCTCGCCCGCCGTGCCTCCGGAGGCCTCGTCCCGGCCCCGGTTGCGGATGATCGAGCTGATGAACGCCGCGATGATCAGGCCCGCGCCCAGTCCGCCGGTGATCCACTCGGGTACGTGCTGGGCGATGCTGATCAGCATGCACGTGGCCAGGGCACCGATCGCCCAGTGCGCGCCGTGCTCCAGGTAGACGTACTCGTGCAGGGTCCCCTTGCGCACCAGGAAGACCGTGAGCGAACGGATGTACATGGCGCCGATGCCCAGCCCGAGCGCGATCACGATCGGGTCGGTGCTGATGGCGAACGCGCCGATGACACCGTCGAACGAGAACGAGGCGTCCAGGACCTCCAGGTACAGGAACAGGAAGAAGCCCGCCTTGCCGGTGGCCAGCGCGAGGTTGTTCGGGCCCTTGCGGGACACCGCCGTCTCGCCGGCCTTGCTCTCGGCACCACTGCCCTCGGCACCACTGCCCTCGTCGCCGTCCTCGTCGAGGTCGACCACGCCGGCGCTGGAGAACAGCTCGCCCAGCCCGTTCACCAGGATGTAGGTGACCATGCCCAGCACCCCGGCGATCATCACATCGCCCGGGTTGTCGGCCCACAGCCCTGACACCACCGCGAGCGCGCCGCCCGCCACGACGACCGACAGCTGGTCGAGCTTGCCGATCCGGGCCAGCGGCTTCTCCAGCCACGGCAGCCACTTGTCCGCGCGGTCCTCGAACACGAAGTCCAGGAACAGCATCAGCAGGAACATCCCGCCGAACGCGGCGATCGTCGGGTACGCCGTCTCCATCGCGTGGTGGTACTTGTCCGGCTCGTTCAGGGCCAGGTCGAACGCCTCGATCGGCCCCAGCCCGGCGGTGATCACCACGATCAGCAACGGGAAGACCAGCCGCATACCGAACACCGCGATCGCGATGCCGATGGTCAGGAAGATCTTCTGCCAGAACGGGCTCATCCGGTCCAGCACCTTGGCGTTGACCACGGCGTTGTCGAACGAGAGCGAGATCTCGAGGATGGCCAGTACGGTCACCAGGGCGAGGCCGGGGAGGCCCCCGTACCAGAGCGCGATGGCGAGGCCGATGGCGGTGACGCCGAAGGACCACCCGAAGGTGCGAAGAATCATGCGTACATTTCTGTTCGTTAGCGGGGCGCCGGCGGGTCAGCCGACGTTGACGCCGAAGTCGGTGGCGATTCCGGCCAGACCCGAGGCGTACCCCTGGCCGACGGCACGGAACTTCCACTCGCCGCCGCGCCGGTAGAGCTCGCCGAACACCATCGCCGTCTCGGTCGAGGCGTCCTCGGTGAGATCGAACCTGGCCAGCTCGTTGCCGTCGGTACGGTTCACGATCCGGATGAACGCGTTGCGGACCTGGCCGAAGCTCTGCCCGCGGTTGTCCGCGTCGTAGATGGAGACCGGGAAGACGATCCGGTCGCACTCGGGGGGGACGGTGTTGAGCTCGACATTGATCGACTCATCGTCGCCCTCGCCCTCACCGGTGAGGTTGTCCCCGGTGTGCTCGACCGATCCGTCCGGGCTCTTGAGATTGTTGAAGAAGACGAAGTGATGGTCCGACAGCACTTTACCGCCCGTTCCCAGCAGCAGCGCCGACGCGTCGAGGTCGAAGTCCGCGCCGGTCGAGGCCCGTACGTCCCAGCCGAGCCCCACGGACACGGCGGTGAGATCGGGCACTGCCTTCGTGAGCGAGACGTTGCCGCCCTTGGAGAGCGATACTCCCATGATCGAAATGCTCCCTGTCGCTGTCGGGACTGGGCCGGAAAAGTGCCGGGGCCGGGGGTCTGGCGGGGGCCAGGGTCTAGCGGGTCGAGGTCTAGCGGGCCGGGGTCTAGCGGGCCGGGGTCTAGCGGGCCGAGCCTTGGGAACCGGAGCCTTGGGGGACGAGCCGGTGCCGGGGACGGCCTTACAGGTTGACGCCGAAGTCGGTGGCGATCCCGGCCAGGCCCGAGGCGTACCCCTGGCCGACCGCGCGGAACTTCCACTCGGTGCCGTTGCGGTACAGCTCACCGAAGACCATCGCGGTCTCGGTGGAGGCGTCCTCGGTCAGGTCGTAGCGGGCCATCTCCGAGCGGTCGCCCGCGTTGACCACGCGGATGAACGCGTTGCGTACCTGGCCGAAGTTCTGCGAACGGGTGTCGGCGTCGTAGATCGACACGGCGAACGCCACCCGCTCGGCGGTGTCGGGCATCGCGCCGAAGTTGACGTTGATCTGCTCGTCGTCGCCCTCGCCGACGCCGGTCTTGTTGTCGCCGGTGTGCTCGACGCCGCCGTCGGGGGTACGGAGGTTGTTGAAGAACACGAAGTGCCCGTCAGAAAGGATCTTGCCCGAGGCGTCCAGCACCATCGCGGAGGCGTCCAGGTCGAAATCGGTGCCGGTGGTGGTCCGCAGGTCCCAGCCGAGGCCGACGGTCACCGCGGTCAGTCCCGGGGCCTGCTTGGTGAGGGAAACGTTGCCGCCCTTGCTGAGACTGACGCCCACAGTTCCTCCAAGATCGCTACCATTGCCGCCCGGGAACCCCGGCCGGCCTGCAGGACGCCGCACGCGTCCCGCTATACCCGACGTTGGAGCGATGCTATCCGTTCCCTGCCGAACCGTCGGCCCGCGATCCTGCCCAAGATCGAGACCCCGATCTCGTACAGGATGCGCCTGGACGGCGAACACACCGGGTCCCCTGGGCGACACTGGGTCTTCTGGGCGACACTGGCCTCCTGGGCGACACTGTCTTCTGGGCGACACCGTCTTCTGGGCGACACTGGTTCTTCCTAGGCGAACACTGGGCTTCCTAGGCGACACTGGGGGCGGGAGCGGGAGCGAGTAGGGAGGCGGCCCGTTGCGGGGAGCAGGAGATCAGCGTCGCCGCGGCCGCGGGCCGCGGCCGGACGGCGCCGCCGTCGAGGCCCGGGAGGGCGCGTCCACCGCGTTCTATGACATGGACCGGGCGCAGAAGTACCTGCAGGGCCGCGTGACCGTGTTCGGCGATCTGGACGCCAAGGCCGCCGCGCCCGTACGGCACGACTTCGGTGCCCTCAGCGACAACGCGGACGCCGCCGCCGTGGCCTATATCGCCGTCCTGGACGCCAACGACCTGGACGACGACCGCGAGCGGGGCCCGGCCGAGTACGACGCGGCCCGGCGGGCGTTCGTCGCGGTCACCGACCGGATGAAGAAGATCACACGGGATCTGGAGCGCTTCGGCGAGCGGCTCGCCCCGGAGATGGCGCGGCTGGAGTCGGCGCTGGACCAGCTGCCGCCCCGGCTCACCGCCGCCCGCGACGCCGTGGCCGCCGCCGACGCGGCGATCGCCGCGGCCCGTACGGCGGGAATGGACGCCACCGACCCCGAGGCCGGGCTGGCCCGGGCCCGCGAGTCCCTGGCGCAGCTGAGCTCCCAGGGCCTGGGCGGGCTGGGCCTGGCCGGAGCCATGGACAAGGCCGACGAGGTACGCCTGATCGCCGACCAGGCCCGGGAGGAGGCCGAGGAGCTCCCCCGGCTGGGGCAGAAGGTCCGCAACTCGCTGGCCTCGGTCCGGACCCGCTCCGACATGGTCGCCGGGCGGATCGACCCGGTACGGCAGGCGATGAAGCTGCTGCTGCGCAACTACTCGCTGGCCTGCTGGCAGGACCTCAAGGGCGCCCCCGAGTCCGTCGGCTCCGGCGTCGAACGGGCCCGCGAACGGCTGAACGAGGCGTCCGCGCACATCGCGCGCAACGAGTGGAAGCCGGCGCAGCGGATGCTGACCGCGGCCCGTACCGAGCTGAACAGCGCCGAGCGGCGCGCCGCGCAGGTCACCGGGCGGGTGGCCGAACTGGACGCGGTGGCGGCCGACCCGGGCAAGGCCGCCGAGTCCGCGCGGTTCGCCGTACGGGACGCCCAGAAGCTCGCGACCGCCCAGCCCGGCGGCGCCGCGCCGCACCACGCCCGCGCGCTGGACGCCCTCGTCGAACGCCTGGAGACGGCCCCGCGCCGCCTCACCGGCTCCCACCCGGACTACTGGTCGTACCTGCAGGAGCTGGAGGCCATCAAGACGGCGGCCGGCGACACCGTCACTCGCATCCGCGACGAGCGCGCCGGCCAGGGCTGAACGAACAGCCCTCCAGGCGAAGACGCCTTCACCCTGCCGCCCGCTCCGGTTGACTCGTGGCGTGTTCGCC
>NZ_JBIRAW010000063.1:0-19203 GCF_044326315.1 Actinomadura sp. 9N407
CACCTCGATCTGCGCACGCTCGGCACTGGTAAGACGACGTCCTGGCACAACAAGATCCTTTCAAAGACCTCGTTGCAACAGACACTAGAGACCACCCATGGCCAGAGGCGAACACGCCACGAGTCAATGGAAGGGGGCGGCATGGCGATCGGCCATGCCTCGGCGTTGAGCCACGAGTAGGAGAGCGCCGCCAGGCCCGGTCGGGGCCAGTGACCTTCTGGTATGTGAAGACCGTGTCGAGGACATGCGCTGTAAGGTCCTTGATCACGGCCGTTATGAACTCCGGCCCTTGGCACCGGGACTGCTGGGCCAGAGTGCCGGACCAGTCGGCGCGCCGTGCGGACCTGCCCGCGTTGCAGGACGTGCATCATGCCGGAGACCAACACGTGGCGATCTGCTGCCACGACTGCGGAAGCTAACGCTTTTCCTGCGGGAATGCGGCGGGACCGATGAGTTTCCGGCGGGTGCCGTCGGGGTGTCAGAGATATCGGCTGTCAGGGATGGGTGCAGGAATGAGAGACCTGGTCGTTACGGAGAACGTCACGCTGGACGGTGTCGTCGAGGCGACGGGGGGATGGTTCGACCAAGCGAACGATGCGGGCGTCGACCAGTCGGACATCGTGGCGGCACTCGGTGAGCAGACGCAGGCGGCGGACGCCTTTCTCACCGGGCGGAAGACGTTCGAGGACATGCGGGGCTACTGGACGAAGCAGACGGATGACACCACGGGGGTCAGTGACTACCTCAACACGGTGTCGAAGTACGTCGTCTCCAGCACGATGGGCGATCCGGAGTGGGCGAACAGCACCGTGCTGAGAGGCCCGCTCGCGGAGGAGATAACGGCGCTGAAGTCCTTGCCGGGCAAGGACATCGTCACGACGGGCAGCATCACGCTCGTGCGGAGCCTCATCGCGGCGGGGCTCGTCGATGAATACCGGCTGTTCGTCTATCCCGTGGTGCTGGGGCGCGGTGAGCGGCTCTTCGAGGGGTTCGAGGTGGCGGAGGTTCCGGCTCTGCGGCTGGTGGAGACGCGGCCGTTCCGGTCCGGGGTGGTGCTGCTCAGGTATCGCCACTGAGCGGGTCGGCACTGAACGGGCCAGCACTGAGCGGGCCCGGCACTGAACGGGCCCGGCGGTGGTCGTGCCGCCGGGCCCGCGATGGCTACCTCATGCAGCTCAGTGACAGTTGTGAGGCCCGGGCGCTGTTCCTGTCTCCGCGGTTCCGAGGTCGTCGGAGTGTCCGGCGTGGATCCGCGGCCACTGGGAGGTGGGACGTCCGTTGGTCCGCATGTGTGCCGACTCCCTGTCGATCTGCGGTTGCGGCCAGCCGGAGGGCGAGTCCTCCCACGGCTCCTGGCGCCCGTACACGGTGAGGTCCATGAGCGCGTTGCTGTAGTCCATCGCCTCCACGCCACGGCGCGTCGTCCAGTAGGTCTCGAAGACGCGGTCGCCTTCCCGCACGTAGCACACCAGATGCATCAGGCCGGGTTTGCGACCGACGAGGAGCGCGTCGAGGGAGGGCTGTGCCGAGTACCACGGCATGTCCCAGCCCATGAAGTCGCGATAGCGCACGCTTTCGTCGTAGGACACCTGGGCATCGCTCGGTCCGAACGCGGTGTTGCGGCCCTGGCCGAAGACTGCGTAGGTGATGTCACGGGAGTGCAGGTAGGACAGCTCGCGGGCCTGGCTGAGGAACATCGTGCAGCCCTCGCACTGCTCGGGCGCGGGCTGGCCGGGCCACCACATGAAGTAGTAGGCGATGAGCTGTCGACGTCCTTCGAACGCGTCCAGCAGGGTCACCGGCCCGTTCGGTCCGATCAGCTCAAGGCCGGCGTCCACCTCCACCATGGGCAGGCGCCGGCGGGCCGCCGCGATCGCGTCACCTTCGCGGGTATGGGCCTTCTCCCGAACCCGCAGCGCGTCCACGTCGGCCTGCCAGGTGTCCCGGTCGACGACCGGCGGCAGCGCGGAGGTGTCGTTGTTCCTCGAATCATCGTTCACGATCGTCTCCTGGATCCAGTCGTGACGTGCGTGGTGCCTCCCCGAGGGCACGCGGGTCGTTGCGGCTCCCGGTCGGGCCCGATGGGTCCTCATCATCCTCGTGCCGCGGATGAGAAACCCTCATCGACCAGGATGCGACCGCACGGTCTCACGGACATACCCAACTCGAAACGACATGCGCGCATCGCCGCAACACAGCAGGGCGAACGTCGCCTGAAGCGGCACTAGGGCGTGTCCCGTGGATCGGGATGCGGCCTGTGGATTGGGATGCGGCGCCTTCACGCGTCGATAAACGATGTCGGCTATTGACTGTTCGGCGGTCCGCGCCTAGATTTACGACATCGCTTATTGGGTGAAGGGATGGGTCATGGCCAGGCAGATGGTGTACCGGTACGGCTCAGATCGCGTCTCTCCCGGCGAGGCCGTGGGCTGGTTCGACCCCGACCGTGCAGAGGCTTTCGTGGAGGTCGGTGCTGTCACCGACGAGCAGTACGCCCAGTGGCAGCGCAAGGGCAAGGGCGGCATCCGCGGCATCCGCGAGACGCTGCACCGTACCGAGTCCGGACGCTGGGTACTGCGACGCGACTACCTCGATGGTCCGCAAGGGCCCGAAACGACGTGGGAATTCGTGGACCGCGATGACGACGCCGTCGACTGGCTGACTCGAAACGGGCACGAGCAGGCCCTCCCGCGCGTGCTTCCCGACCTGCCCGCCGAGACGGGGCCGGGCCGGCCCGAGATCGGCGGCCGGGTCCAGGTGCGTCTTGGAGAACTGTTGCCGCAGGTGGACCGCTATGCCGACCACCATGGCATGGCTCGGGCCGAGGCGGTGCGGATCCTGGTCGGCATCGGCTTGAAAGAAAGCGACACCTGACCGAGTCGCAACGATCACCGATCCCGGTCGGGTGACGGGTGACGGGTGGCGCAGCCAGATGCGGACCGAGGCGATGTCGACGGCCGGTCAAGCCGGGTACCGGCCGCGTGCCGATGGGTGCGGATCAAGAGCCTCATCACGATCCTGGGCCACGTCCTAGTCCAGGATCTCGGCGAGCTCGAAGTCGTCGAACTCGGTACGGAACGTGACGGAGCCGGTCTCCTGGGCGACGATCATGCCGACGTTCCCCCTGGGGAGTGGATTGTCGGTGTCGGTGATGTCGGCGGCCTGCTCACCGTTCAGCCAGAGCCGCAGGCGGACGTCGCCGCCGTCCTGTTCGCAGGCGATCTGGAGGCGGTTGGTGTCCTTCTTGACGCCGTCCAGCCTGCCCGTACGGAGGAGTTCCTTGGTTCCGCGGTCCTTGGTCGCGCGGCGGATCACGGCGCCCTCGCCGTCGCGCCGGACGAGGAAGCGGTAGCCGCTGGCGCCGTCGTCGCCGTACCGCTCCCGGCAGATCAGGCCGTACATGCCGTAGGCGGGTCCCTCGGAGACCTTCACGCTCGCGGAGGCCAGGATCGACGCGGGCATCTTGTCGTCCAGGATGGGGGACAGTTGGAACTTCATGCCGCCGCTCGTGTCGAGCCCGTAGGCGCTGCCGTTGTAGCCGTAGCCCAGTATCGAGACGTACGTCCCGCCGCTCCAGCCCGAACCGATGTCGGAGAAGTTGTCGGAGAAGATGCTGCGTGTGTTGTCCGGCGGGCCGCTCGAGCCGGTGAGCGCGTACACGGCCGTGCCGCCGAGGAGGACCGCCAGTACGGCCGCGCCCACGCCGAGCAGGAGGGGACGGCGGGAACGGCGGCGCACCGCCTCCGCGCGGGTGGGTTCCGCGACGGGCATCGTCATCTGCTCGGGTACGGGCATGGTCGGCGGCGGTTGCCGGCGGCCGGTGAGGCGGGTCAGGAGGTCCTGGGTGGTGGGGCGCTTGGCGGGGTCCTTGTCGAGCGCGGCGGCGACCACGTCGTGCAGGGCCGGGTCGAGGCCGTCCAGGACGGGCGGCTCGGACATCACGCGCCGCATGATGGCGGGGATCGTCGTGTCGCCGAACGGCGGGCGTCCCGTACTGGCGAACGCGATGACGCAGCCCCAGGCGAAGATGTCGGCGGCCGGGGTGAGGTCCTCGCCGCGGAAGATCTCGGGCGCCATGTACGTCGGGGTCCCGACGAACTGCCCGGTACGGGTGGGGCCGTCGACGGCGTCGAGCGCGCGGGCGATGCCGAAGTCGATGACACGGGGTCCGGTGGAGGACAGCAGCACGTTGGCGGGCTTGAGGTCGCGGTGCACGATACCGGCGTCGTGGATGGCGCCGAGCGCGGTCGCGATGCCGACGGCCAGGCCTTCCAGGCTCCCGCCGTGCAGGGGACCGCGTTCCCGTACGGTCTCGTCCAACGTCGGGCCGTCGACGTACTCGGTGACGACGTACAGCGGCTCACCGTCGAGCCGGGCGTCCAGAACGGGCGCGGTGCAGAAGCGGCGCACCTGGCGGGCGGCGGTCACCTCGCGGCGGAAGCGCTCGTGGAACGCCGGATCGTCGGACAGTTCCACGTTGATGACCTTGACCGCGACCGGGCGGCCGCCGGTGTCCTCGCCCATGAAGACGGTGCCCATGCCGCCGCGGCCGAGCCGGCCGGTGATCCGGTACGACCCGAGTTGCCGCGGGTCGGTCTGGCGCAAGGGGCTCGGCATCAGGTCGGCTCCTGGGGGGAGAAGGGGGTCCTTAGATTTCCAGCCGTGCGCGGCCGCTTCAAGGCGAACAGAATTTCAAGGCGAACAGGGGTTCAAAACGAGCAGGGTTCAGAGCGAGCAGGGGTTCAAGCGAGCAGGGGTTCAGGGCGAACGGGGCTTCAGGGCGAACGGGGGCCAAGGCGGCTAGGTTGGTCCGGGCCGATCGGGAGGATTCATGGACGTGACGACGGATGTGCTGGGGCCGGAGTACGAGGCGATCGAGCTTCCCCTGGGGCAGGACTCCGAGGGCGAGGTCGTGGCCACGCTCGTACGGCGCAGGGGGAGCGAGCGTGGGCGGCGGGCGGTGCTGTACGTCCATGGCTACATCGACTACTTCTTCCAGAAGCACCTCGCCGACTTCTATGTCGAGCGGGGCTTCGACTTCTATGCCTTGGACCTGCGCAAGTACGGGCGTTCGCTGCGTCCCCATCAGACGGCCAACTTCGTCCACAGCCTCAGCGACTACTTCCCCGAGATCGATGAGGCGGTACGGATCGTACGGGAGGAGGACGGGCACGATGTCCTTCTTCTGAACGGTCACTCCACCGGCGGCCTGGTCGCGTCCCTGTGGGCGGACCGCGTGAAGGGGCAAGGGCTGGTGGACGGGGTCTTCCTCAACAGCCCGTTCCTGGACATCAACGAGCCGCTGGTGATGCGGAAGCTCGGCGCGGGCCTGGCCAGGATGCTGGGACGGCGCTTCCCCTCGGCCAAGCTGCCGGCGGGCGTCTCCGACCTCTACCCGCGCAGCATCCATCGCGATCACGAGGGGGAGTGGGAGTTCGACCTGGAGTGGAAGCCCCTGCTCGGCTTTCCGGTACGGGCCGCGTGGCTGGCGGCCGTACGGCGCGGGCAGCTCCGCCTGCACGGCGGGCTCGACATCGACGTGCCCGTCCTGGTGATGTCGTCGGACCGCAGCGTGAAGCCCAAACCAGGCGTGGCGGACCTGACGAGTGCCGACGCCGTCCTGGACGTGGAGCACATGGCCCGCTGGGCACCCCGGCTCGGGCGGCATGTCACGCTCGTCCGGATCCAGGGCGGTATCCATGACCTGGTGCTGTCCGCCAAGCCGGCCAGAGAGCAGGTCTTCACCGAACTGGACCGCTGGATGACCGGCTACCTGAGCTGATAGCGCGCGTTGATAGCAGGGGCTGACCGCACGGGCCGGCCGCCTGGCTGACCGCACGGGCCGGCCGCCCGAGATCCCCTCCGGTACCGCCCGAGCCGGCCCGCGAGGCCGGCCGGGCGTCAGTCGAGGATCTTGGACAGGTCGAAGTCGTCGAAGTCGGCGGTGATCTGCTGGGCCGCGTTGCCGCCGCGTTCGACGGCGATGCCGGCCCAGCCGTGGGCGAGCGGCTGGTCGGCGTCGGTCTCGTCGAGGACCTGGTCGCCGTTCACCCACAGCCGCAGCCGGACCTCCTTGCCGTCCTTGTCCGGCTCGCAGGCGATCTGCAGGTCGTTGACGCCCTCGTCGTCGAGGCTGGACACCGAGTCGACGTTGGCGAGTTCCTTGGTGCCCTTCGCGCCCGCGACCTTGCGGAGCAGCGCGCCCTTGCCGTCCTTGCGGACGAGGAACGTGTACTGCGTCTCGCCGTCGTTGTTGCCCCGGCAGGTCATGCCGTACCGGCTGTCGGGGGTCCCCTGGACGACGTTGACGTTGACGCTGACCAGCATGCGCTCGGGGATCTGCGTCGCCGAATCCTTCGGGAGCCACTGGACGCGCAGGCTCTCCGAGGTGCTGGTCTCCATGCGGTATCTGCTGTCCTTATAGCCGTACTGGCTGGTGAAGGTCGAGCCGTCCCAGCCGGATTCGTTGTTGGAGAAGTCGTCGGCGAACGAGGTGGCGAGGTTCTCCGGCGGCCCGTTCCCGCCGAGCACGGCGAAGAGGGCCACGGTGCCCAGGACCAGGGCGGCGACGGCGCCCGCCCCGATGCCCAGGCTCTTCTTCGGCAGCCCGCCGCCGCGACGGGGAGGCTGCGGAGCGTCGCCGCGCGTGGGAAGGGAACCGGGCGGCTGCATGACCGTCTGCGGCGCACCGCCCTGCGGGTACGTCGGCCCCGTCGAACCAGGGCCGGCATGCGAGGGGCCGGCAGGAGAGCCGGCATGAGGCGAGCCGGTGGGAGAGTGCCACGCGGCCTGTACGGTCTCGGCGAGCCGCGCCGGATCGGGCTGGGCGTGGCCGACGAGGCGTCCCAGCACTTCCTGTACGGACGGCCGCTTGCCCGGGTCCTTGTCGAGTGCGGCGGCGACCACGTCCCGCAGCGCCGGGTCGAGCCCGTCGAGCTTGGGCGGGTCGTGCGCCACCCGGTAGAAGATCTCCGGAACGGTGTTGCCCGCGAACGGGGCGCGTCCCGTACCGGCGTAGGTCATCACGCAGCCCCACGCGAACACGTCGGAGGCGGACGTGACCGGCTCGCCGCGCAGCAGTTCGGGCGGCAGGTAGTTGGGCGTGCCGACGAACTGCCCGGTACGGGTGGGACCGTCGGTGGCGTCGAGCGCGCGGGCGATCCCGAAGTCGATCACGCGCGGGCCGGTGGAGGACAGCAGCACGTTGGCGGGCTTGAGATCGCGGTGCACGATCCCGGCGCCGTGAATGGCGGCCAGCGCGGTCGCCATCCCGACCGCCAGGCCCTCCAGGTCGGAACCGGACAGCGCGCCCCGTTCGGCGACCGCGTGCTCCAGGCTGGGGCCCTCGATGTACTCGGTGACGACGAACAGCGGATCGTGGTCGAGCTCGGCGTCCAGCACCGGCGCCGTGCAGAACCGGCGCACCTGCCGGGCCGAGGTCACCTCGCTCCGGAACCGCTGGCGGAACGACTCCTCGCTGGCCAGCTCCCGGTTGATCACCTTGACGGCGACCCGGCCGCCCGCCGCGTTCTCGCCCAGGAAGACCGTACCCATGCCGCCTCGGCCGAGCCGTGAGAGCAGCCGGTAGCCGCCCAGCTGCCGCGGATCTTCGGGCCGGAGGGACTCGGAGTTCTCTCCTACACGCATGGTCATGCTTTTCCTGGGGTCGGGGGGTATCTGTGGGTCAAGGGCATCTGTCCGGAAACCTTAGCGGCACCGCGGAACGCGCGCGCTCAGAGCCCGCCGGTCCGTTCCGCTCCGGTCACGGAGTGCGTTCCGCTCAGGTTACGGAGTGCGTTCCGTTCCGGCCACGGAGTGTGTTCCTCGGCGGCTCAGATCCAGCCGGGAAGGCCGTCGCGGGCGGTCGCCATGGTGTTCTCGACCCGGGAAGCGATCTCGGCGGGCTCCCACACGTTGTGCCGGGCGCAGTCCTCGAACGCCACCCGGATGGCGGCGCTGTGGAAGGCGACGATCAGGTGCGGCCGGATGTCGTCGGCCGGATCGACGCCCTCCCGCTGGGCGACCAGCTGGGCGAGGTCGTGCTCGGCCGCCGAGATCCGCGCCATCTGCGCGGCCACCAGGGACGGGTTCGCGTCGATCACCTTGCGCACCGTACGGAACCTGGCGCTGTCGGCCGGGTCGCTCTCGGCGATGCCCGACAGCACGGTACGCAGTGCCTCGAAGAGCGCGGTGAGCGGGCGCTCCCCGGCCGGCCGGGCGGCCAGGGACTCCAGCATGATCTGGTCGTGTTCCGCCAGGAGCCCGATGACCAGGTCCTCCTTGGTGGCGAAGTAGCGGAAGAACGTGCGCTGGGACACCGGTACGGCGGCGACGATCTCGTCGATGGTCGTCGCCTCGTACCCCTTGCGCTGGAACAGGTCGAGCGCGGCGTCGATGAGCGCCATCCGGGTCTGCCGCTTCTTGCGCTCGCGCCGTCCGTGCCCGGCGCACGGGCCGGGCAGGTCGCGGCCGGTGGGGGCGGCCTCGGTCATCGGCGGTCCCGGGTCATCGGCGGAACTCCTTCTACGGGGGCCGGATGGCCTTCTGCGGGGGCGGATGGCAGGGCGCATGCCTGCGGCGCCTGCCCAACAGCCTTATCCAAACAAGGGGTGTATCACGGAAGGCTCCCGCCTGGACGCCGGTGCGCGTAAGCATGTCATCACTGTTGGTAACGACCGATCGCGGAGAGTGAGGGAAGGAAATACCTCGCCCCACCTTCCCGGATTACCCGAGGTGATCACTTGTCGCGGGCCATCCTGGTCAGTGGTCACCGTTCGTCGCCGGCCGAGCGCGACTCGTCATGGGGTGGCCGCGACCTCCACACCCGGGACCTTCACCCTTGAGGCGGATGATCGTGTCTGTAGTAGGTGCGCAGGAATTCGCCGAGGTACGGCGCCATCATCTCGCGGCGCTCGCGTACGAGGCCGAGGCGCGCGGGCTGCGCTGGCGGCTGGCCGGCCCCGAGGAGTCGGTGCTGTCGGTCCACGGGCCACGGTCCCGCCGTCAGGTCATGGTCGTGGCCACCCCCGCCCGCGGCGGCTGGAGCTACCTGTGGACCGGCGGCGGGATCGCCGACGTGGCCGATGTCGCGCGCGTCGCGGACCGCCTGGTCCGGCTGCTGTCCTGACCCCCGACGCCTGTTCCCAGTGACCGTGCTTCCAACGACCCGTTCCCCACTGACCCCTGTTTCCAGTGGTCCGTTCCCGGCGATCCCTGTTTCCGGTGGTCGTGTCTCCAGTGACCCTGCTTCCGGGTGGCCCGTGTTCCTAGTGACCTGACCTGCGCTTTTCTGTGAGCGGTACGGCGAGATCCGTACCGGCCCCGCCTTGCTTCCCGGGTCCCGGCTTCCCTAGACTCGGTAGCGAACACATGTTCGAATGATGGGCCGCATGCCTTCTTCCCCCGTGCGGTGATCGAGAGCACATAGGGCGGGGGAAGCAGATGACGCGCGTGTTCGGCGACCCGGTGGACGTCTGGGTGACCGACGGGCGCCCGGCCCGGTTCGTCTGGCGGGAACGGCTCTACACCGTTCGGCGGGTCCTGGAGCACTGGGTGACCACCCGCGACTGGTGGCGCGAGCAGGAGCCCGAGTCCGACGTCACCGGCGAGCGGGAGTTCTGGCGGGTCGAGGCCACCCCGGACCGGGAGATCGGGGTCTACGAGCTGCGCTACGACGCGGTGAGCGACGCCTGGACGCTCTCCCGGGTGTGGGATTGAGGCGCCCGTGCACCTGCATGTCGCCTCCTCCTACTCGCTGCGCCACGGCGTCGCGCCTCCGCGCGCGCTCGCCGAGCGCGCGGCCGAGTTGGGCATGGAGACACTCGCCCTGACCGACCGCGACGGCCTGTACGGCGCGGTCAAGCACGTCCGGGCCTGCCGGTCCGCCGGAATCCGTCCCGTCCTGGGCGCCGACTGCGCCCTGGCCGGCGATGGAGACCGGGCGAGCGACGGAGATCGGGCGGGTGACAGGGACCGGGCGGGCGACAGGGACCGGGCGGGCGACGCGGACCGGGTGGTGGTGCTGGCCACCGGGCGGGTGGGCTGGGGGTCGCTGTGCCGGCTGATCACGGCCTCGCACCTGGCCGGTGGACGGGGCCGGCCGGAGGCGAGCAGGAAGCTGATCGGGACGCATGCCGAGGGGCTGGTGGTGCTGCTCGGCCCGCGCTCGGACGTCGGACGCGCGATCGCCGCGCGGCGGCCCGATCTGGCGGCGGCGCGGCTGGCGGCCTGGCGGGAGACGGCCGAGGTCATGATCGAGATCGTGAACCACCAGGGCAAGGGGGACGGGTACCGGGCGGCGCGGATGCTCGCGCTGGCCCGCGAGGCCGGTGTTCCCGCGGTGCTGGGGAACGCGGTGCGCTATCTCGACTCGGCCGACCACCCGGTCGCGCAGGTCCTGGACGTGGCGCGCCGCCTCGTACCGCTGCACCGGCGGCACCTCGACGACCTGACCGGCCAGGCCTATCTCAAGCCGGTCGAGGAGATGCGCCGGGTCGCCGAGCTCGGCTGCGGGCGCGAGGCCGCGGCCGAGCTGCTGGCCGAGACGCGGCGCCTGTCCGAACGCTGCGCCCTCGATCCCGGCCCCGACCTCGGCATGGACCGGGTGCACCTGCCCGACGCGGGGGACGACCCGTACGGGCGGTTGATCACCCGCTGCGAGGACGGGCTCGTCCGGCGCGGGCTGGACCGTTCGGCCGAGGCGGCCGGACGGCTGGCGCACGAGCTCGGCATCATCGCCCGCAAGGGGCTGGCCTCGTACTTCCTCACCGTCGCCGACGCCGCCGCGCTGATCCGCTCGCTCGGCATCCGCTGCTCGATCCGCGGCTCGGGCGCCGGCAGCCTGGTCAACCACCTGATCGGGATCAGCGACGTGGACCCGCTCCGGCACGACCTGGTGATGGAGCGCTTCCTGGCCGACAGCCGTCCCGGCCTGCCCGACATCGACCTGGACGTGGAGTCGGCGCGGCGGCTGGACGCCTACCGGGCGCTGTTCGACCGGTACGGGGCCGGCAGCGTCGCCTGCGTCTCGATGATGGAGACCTACCGGGCGCGCAGCGCGATCCGCGACGTGGGCGGCGCGGTCGGGCTGCCGCCGCAGGAGATCGACGTGATCGCCAAGGCGTTCCCGCGGGTCAGGGCCAGGCAGATCCGTACGGCCCTGCACGAGCTGCCGGAGCTGCGGCAGAGCAACCTCGCGCACGGGCGCCTGGAGGTGCTGTTCCGGATCGCCGAGCGGCTGGACGGGCTGCCCCGCCACATCGCGATGCATCCCTGCGGCGTCCTGCTGTCGAACGCGACGCTGCGCGACCGTACGCCGGTCGAGGAGAGCCTGCTGGGCTTTCCCATGAGCCAGTTCGACAAGGAGGACGTCGAGGCGATGGGGCTGCTCAAGCTCGATGTCCTCGGCGTGCGGATGCAGTCGGCGATGGCGCACGCGGTCGCGGAGGTGGACCGTACGGGGAAGGGGAAGGGGAAGGGGAAGGGGGAGGGGCTGGGCGAAGGGCTGGGACTCGACCTGGAGAGCGTGCCGCACGACGACGAGCCCACGTACGAGATGATCCGTACCTCCCGCACGCTGGGCTGCTTCCAGATCGAGTCGCCGGGACAGCGCGAGCTGGTGGGCAAGCTGCAGCCGCGCACGTTCGCCGATCTGATCATCGACATCTCGCTGTTCCGCCCCGGGCCGGTCAACTCCGACATGGTCAGCCCGTTCCTGGAGTCGCGGCACGGAAGGCGCGAGCCCGCGTACCCGCATCCCGACCTCGAACCGGCCCTGCGCGAGAGCCTCGGCGTGGTCGTCTTCCACGAGCAGGTCCTGCGCGTCTTCGACACGATGACCGGCTGCGGCCTCTCCGACGCCGAGGCGGCGCGGCGCGCGCTCTCGTCCGAGGAGGGGCAGGCGGAGGTCGGCGAATGGTTCCGCGAGCGGGCCCTGGCCCAGGGGTACGAGGAGTCCACGGTCGCTTCCGTATGGCGGATGCTGACGGCCTTCGGCGCGTTCGGCTTCTGCAAGGCCCACGCGGCCTCGTTCGCGCTGCCCACGTACCAGTCGGCCTGGCTGAAGCGCCATCATCCGGCGGCCTTCTACGCGGGAGTGCTCACCCATGATCCCGGCATGTACCCCAAGCGCGTCATCCTCGATGACGCCCGGCATTTCGGCGTCCCGATCCTGCCGCTGGACGTCAACCGCTCGGCCGCCGACTGGCGCGTCGAGGGCACCGGGATCCGGGTCGCGCTGGACGAGGTGCGCGGCATCAGCGACGCCGAAGTGGAACGGATCATCGCCGGCCGGCCCTATCCGTCCCTGACCGACTTCTGGCGCCGCGCCAAGGTCTCCCGCCCGACCGCCGAACGCCTCGTCCTGGCCGGCGGTTTCGACGCCCTGTACGGCCTGGAGATACCGCACGGCCTGGAGATACCGCACGGCGCGGAGGCGCCGCACAGCCGGGAGACGCCGCACGGCCCGGAGATGTCGCGGCGCGACCTGCTCTGCCGGGTCGGAGCGCTCGACCGGTCCACCGCGCGCCCGGCGATCGAGGGCCAGCTGCCGCTCACCGCCGACGCGTCGGGTCCCGATGGAACGGATCCCGACGCAACCGAGGCGGCCACCCTCGAAGACATCCCGGTCGGCGAGCTGCCGCCGATGACCCCGGGCGAGATGGTCGAAGCGGAGCTGGACATCCTGGGCATGGACGTCAGCCGCCACGTCCTGAGCTTCTACAAGGACCTGCTCGACCACCTCGGCGCCATCAGCGCCGCCGATCTCCCCGCCCACCGCCCGGCCGCCGGGAGCGGCGGCGAGGTCCTGGTCGCGGGCGTCAAGGTCGCCACCCAGACCCCGGCCGTACGGTCCGGGCAGCGCGTCATCTTCGCCACCCTCGACGACTCGACGGGCCCGGTCGACCTGGCCTTCTTCGAGTCCGTCCAGGACCGCTGCGCCGCCACCCTCTTCGGCTCCTGGCTCCTGCTCGTACGGGGCAGGCTCCGCCGCCCTGGAGCGCGCGCGGTCTCCGTGACCGCCACCGCCTGCTGGGACCTGGCGACCCTGAACGAGGCATGGCGGCATGGCGGCCCGGAAGCCCTGCGCGAGGCCATGGCCCGGGTACGGCCGGGTGGCACGCCGCAGCGGCCGGCCCGCCACATCACCTACGCCAACGGCTTCGCGATGTCCCCGTACTCCGACATCGGCCACGCGGGCGAGTCGGTCAAGCGCCCTCCGCGCCGCCTCTGGCACGCCAGCGACGGAAGCTCAGGCCCCAGCCTTCCGTAGCGCCCTGCCTTCCATAGCCCCTGCACGGCGCGAGGTGCTGGACTCAGCGCTGCAGGCGCGTGATCTCGAAGACGGTGGCCATGCAGAGGGCGGCGGCCAGGGCCTGGCAGGCGGTCGCGGCCACTCCCACATGGACGGAGAAGCGCGCATCGGCGAGCGTGTGCACGCCGCCGGCCATGAAGAGCTTGGCGAGGCCGACGCCGAGCAGCAGGAACGTCCACCAGCTGGTGACGATCACCGCGATGGAGTGCCGTTCGGCCGTCCGGAAGCGGCCGCTGGAGACCCACACGTCGTACACGACCCGGGGCGGGACCCACAGGTTGACCAGCGGGCAGAACCAGCCGGCCAGCGCCCAGACGCGGCGGTGGCGGTGCGGGCCACGCGACTGCCCGTACGCGCGCCACAGCCAGGCGAGATACAGCACGCCGGTCACCCCGGCCATGATGGTGCAGATCAGGAACACGTCGGAGTACGGGGCCAGGGCCGCGCCGGTACGGGCCGGGTCGTAGGTGTCGTGCGTGGCCCGGTGCAGGGGGTGGATGAGCCGGATCAGGCTGATGCCGGAGCCGAGCGCGATGAACGCGTTGAAGCCGAGCAGCATGAAGACGGCCACGCCGACCGCGCGGAAGTCCCGGCGCCGGTTCCACGCGCCGCAGGCCGGGCAGCGGGTCACCTCGGTCGGGATGATGTCGCCGCACAGTGCACACGGCATGATCCACCTCCGCGGGACGGCCCGGGCCCGTCTCGAAGGGCCGATGTCCGGATACTACGGACGTTTGACCATTCCCGCTTCGCGGGGGGTCAGTGCTGTTCGCCGTCAAAACCGGCCGCTGCCGAATTTGGTGGCAGGGGTTGGGGGGCAGGGTCGGGACGTCAGACGTGGAACACGGCGTGGGTGGCCGCCAGCACCATCGCGGTGGTGAGCGCCGCCCAGGCGGCCAGCCGGGGCAGCGTGCCGTACCGGATGAGCCGTTCCGGGCGGAAGCCGGTGACCAGGGCCAGCGACCACCACTCGGCGGTGAGCGCGATCGTGCCGTGCAGCGAGCCGAAGCCGATGATCGCGCACAGCAGCACCACGCCGGGTGCGGTCAGCGTGTGGGCGATCAGCGCCGGGCGGCCGCACGGCCCGCGGCGGAGCCCCGCGAGGATCACGCCCCATCCGGTGGCGGCGAGCAGCCACAGGGCCAGGATCGTCACGGGCACGCCGTTCCATGACTCGGGTACCAGTGCCGATCCCTTCGATCTCGATGACGGACGGGGTTCGATGACGGACGGGGCTCGATCGGGGACGGAGCCACGGACGGGGCGGCGCGTCAGCGCATCAGGCCGGATTCCCAGGCCCAGGCGGCGGTCTCGACGCGGTTGCGGGCACCGAGCTTGCGCTGGACGCTGCCCAGGTGCGTCTTCACGGTGGACAGCGACACGAACAACTCCCCGGCGATCTCGTCGTTGGTACGGCCGCGCGCCACGAGCCGTACGACGTCGAGCTCGCGGTCGGTGAGCGCCTCGCGGGGCGGTGTCGCGGGCGCGACCGGCCGGGCGAGCCGTTCCAGCAGCCGGACCGTGATCGAGGGGGAGACCAGCGAGCCGCCGTTGGCCGCCGCCCGGACGGCCTCCACCAGCAGGGCGGGACCGCTGTCCTTGAGCAGGAAGCCCACGGCGCCGCCGCGCAGCGCGCCGTAGACGTACTCGTCCATGTCGAACGTGGTGACGATCACGACCCGGAACGGGTCCGGTACGCCGGGACCGGCCAGCAGCCGGGTCGCCTCCAGGCCGTCCATCCCGGGCATCCGGATGTCGAACAGGCACACCTCGGGCCGCAGTCGCCGGGCCAGCTGCACCGCCCGGGTCCCGTCGGCGGCCTCCCCGACGACCTCCATCCCGGGCTGCGAGTCGATGATCATCCGGAATCCGGTCCGGACCATCTCCTGGTCGTCGGCGATCAGTACACGGATGGTCACGGCGCCGATTCTCTCAGGCCCCGGCCGATCTTTTCAGACCGCCCGCCGCCGCGTCCCACAGGCAGTTGTCTCGTGGCGAGTTCGCCCTTGGTGCCGCCCGTGGAGGCGAACACGCCACGAGTCAACGTAGGCGGTGGTCAGGGAACGACCGCGACGACCTCCCAGCCGCCCTCGGGCCGCGGCCCCGCGGTCAGCCGCCCGCCGATCGCTTCGACACGTTCGGTGAGCCCGGCCAGGCCGAACCCGCCGGACGGCAGGCGGTGGTGTCCACGCCCGCGCCCGTCGTCGCGTACGGAGACTTCGAGCGAGCCCTGACCGAGGCGGGTCACGGCGACGTGCACGGCGGTGGCGTCGGCCGCGTGCTTGCGCGCGTTGGTGAGCGCCTCCTGGACGACCCGGTGCACCGACGTCGCCACCTCGGGCGGGAGCGTACCGAGGCCGGGGTCCAGCGTCAGCGTCGCCGGCGGGTGGGTGAACCGGCCGACCAGCTCCCGTACCTGGCTCATGTCCCCGACGGGACGCCGCCCGGCCTCGCCGTCCTCCGCCAGAGCGCCCTGGCCGTCCTGGCCGTCCTGCGCTGTACGGAGCAGGCCGACCATGCGGCGCATCGAGGTCAGTGCCTCCGTACCGGCGGCCTCGATGTCGCCGAGCATCCGGTCGAGCCGTTCGGGATCCTGCGCGGCGCCCGTCCCGGCGATGAAGCGGGCCGCCTGGGCCTGGACGACGATGCCCGTCACGTGGTGGGCCACGAAGTCGTGCAGCTCCCGGGCGAGATCGAGCCGTTCGTCGCGGCGCGCGGACGACAGCGCCCTGGCCCGCCGCGCGTCGATCGCCCGCAGGTAGAGCCCGGTCCCGACGGCGATCGCCACCAGTACCGCCAGCGGGGCCGCGGACAGCAGCATCGCCATCTGGGAGGAGCGCAGGGGGAGTACCACGATCGCCCCCGCGCACAGCGTCGCCAGCGGTACCAGGCGTGCCCGGGGCGTGATCCAGACCACGCGGGCGATCAGGACCAGGAGCGCCGAGATCTCGATCAGCACGCTCGGACCGCCGACCGGGGCGCCGGTCATGATCGCCCATCCCGTCACCACCAGCGACGCGCCGCCGATGATGAGCGCCCACCGCTCCAGCCAGCGGGCCATCAGCGCGGCCACGGCCGCCAGCCCCGCGAGGACCACCTCGACCTGGCCGGACGGATTCAGCCCGACGGTGGCCACGCACAGCGTCAGATACAGGGCCGCGCAGCATCCCGCGGCGGCGCGGAACAAGCAGCCGCCCACCGACGGGATGCGGTCCAGCCGGGCGCCCCAATCGTCCATGACTCCGCAGGCTACGACCTCGTGCGGACCACCTGGATCGGCCATTCGGCCGATGGGCTTCGGCTCCGCTGCCGCGTTCGGCCAGGGACGTGGACGCCGGGTGAACGGATGTTCGAAGAAGTTCGATGCCGGGCGAAAATGTCAGTGTCGAACCGTAAGTTCGCAGCGTGATCCGGGGTACACCGGGGAAGAGATACACCAGGGGTAACGGGAACAACTCACGGGGAATAGGGATCGAACCGGAGAGCTTGTTCGGTGCGTACCTCCGGGTATCGCCCGTCCGGCGGAACGGCCCTCAGGGGGAGGGCGGTCCGCCGGTGCAGAAAGGGGTAGTGGCAGTGAGTGCAGCGACCGGCACGTTCCACATCTCTCACCCGCGGCTGTACGGACCCGCCGAGCGGACCGTCATCGAGCCGTGGCTCACCCAGCTCTCCCACCAGACGATGAACGCCTATGCCGAGCCGGCCGCCGTCGAGGCCGCCGCCGTGCTGACCATGGTCGAGTCCCTGCCCCTGGTGGAGTCCATGCCCGCGGCCGGGCGCCGTCGCGTTCTGGCCACGGCCGCCTAGCGCGGACACGGTCACACCCTGGCCGACGCCGAGTCCCCGTGCCACATCACCCGGCACGGGGACTCGGCGTTTTCATGGCCTGATCCCTGCGCGCCCACGCCCTGCATCTCACTATGGGCGTCTCGCATATTGATACACACTTCTCAAATAGTGAGCAGTCCTCGTAGGGTGACGGTCATCGGCCCCATGCGGTGCCCCCATGTGGAGAAGGTGATCCCGATGCCCTATGTCCATGGCCATCACACGACCGTTCTGAGCTCCCACCAGTGGCGCACGGTGGAGAACTCCGCCGCCTACCTGATCGAGCACCTGCGTCCCGGCGCCTCGCTCCTGGACGTGGGTTGCGGTCCCGGCACCATCACCGCCGGCCTGGCCGAACGCGTCGCCCCCGGGCCCGTGACCGGCATCGACTCGTCCGCCGACGTCCTGGACGAGGCGCGCCGTACGACCGGCGGGCTGACCAACGTCGAGTTCTCCGCCGCCGATGTGCACGCCCTGGACTTTCCCGACGGCACGTTCGACATCGTGCACGCCCACCAGGTCCTGCAGCACGTCCCCGACCCCGTACAGGCGCTGCGCGAGATGCGCCGGGTATGCCGGCCCGGCGGCATCGTCGCCGCCCGCGACGCCGACTTCGGCACCATGGCCTGGTACCCGAGCCCGCCCGGCATGGACGCCTGGCGTCCCATCTACTACAAGACCGCACGCGAAGGCGGCGGCGAGCCCGACGCAGGCCGCCGCCTGGTGGCCTGGGCGCGCGAAGCGGGCTTCACCGACGTCACCGCAGGCGCCTCCGCCTGGTGCTACTCCACCCCGGAGGAGCGCGAGTGGTGGAGCGAGTCCTGGGGCGGCCGCATGCTGCGCTCGACCGTGGCCGAACGTGCCATCGCCGGCGGCCACGCGACCCGCGCCGAGCTGGAAGAGGTCTACGCGGGCTGGAAGGCCTGGGCCGCCGCCGAGCACGGCTGGTACTCGGTCACCCACGGCGAGATCCTCTGCCGCGCCTGACTCGTTCCGCCGCGGGCGTTGTGCGGCGCGAGCGTGGCGTGGCCGGAAACGGCAAGGTACCGAGCGAGACTTTCCCGGGTGTCTAGCGTCGTCCGCAGGCGTATCGGCGCGAGCCCGCGGGCGGGTGCGAGCCTGCGGGCGGGTGGGGAAGGGGCGTCAGATGATCAAAGAGGTCGCCACCTCGCTGGGAAGGATCGCGGTGGCGGTGGAAGGCGAGGGCCCGCCGGTCCTGCTGCTGCACGCCAATCCCGGGTGCCACCGGGACTACGACGCGGTGATCCCGGCGCTGGCCCAGCGGTACGCGACGTACGCCGTCGACTGGCCCGGGTACGGGGGATCGGCGCGGCCGGGGGAGTCGCTGTCGGCGATGGCGTACGCGCGGGTGCTGCCGGAGATCGTCACCGGGCTCGGGCTCGACCGGGCCGCGGTGATCGGCAACAGTGTCGGCGGGTACGCGGCGGCCCGGCTGGCGATCGAGCATCCGGACCGCGTGACGGCGCTGGTACTGGTCAACAGCGGCGGGTTCAGCGCGCTGAACCCGGCCAGCCGCGGCTTCATCCGGGTGATGGGCACCGACACGGCGATGCGGCTGCTGGCCGGCCGGCTGCCCCGGTTCTACCTGCGCCGCCGCACGCCCGCGGTACGCGAGATCATCGCCCGGGACACCGCCCGCCGCCGGGACCCGGCCGCCAACGCGGTCGCCGCGGCCCTGTGGCGCAGCTTCGCCGCACCCGAGCACGATCTGCGGTCCCGCGCGGCCGCGATCATCGCTCCGACGCTGCTGGTGTGGGGAAGCCGCGACCCGATGGTGGGCATGGACGCCTCCGGCGTACGCAGGGCGATGCCCAAGGCGACCTGGCGGGCCCTGCCGACCGGGCACGCCCCGTTCGCCGAGGCGCCCGAACGCTTCCTCGGTGCCGTCCTGCCGTTCCTGGACGCCGCGACCGTGCCGATCGCCGACCAGTAGCGCGAAATCCCCGGACAATCGCGAAATCCCCGGACAATAGGGAGGGGCGGCCCGGCCGGCGCCGGGCCGCCCCACCCGACGCCCCGGGCGTGGGGTGGCACCCCCGGTG
>NZ_JBIRAW010000064.1:0-13745 GCF_044326315.1 Actinomadura sp. 9N407
TGCGCCTCCAGAACCACCCGCCCGGCGAACAACGCGATACCGGCCTCGCTGAGAGCCCCGAGTTCGCCATCGGAGAACAGATCGGGTGGGACACCGTCCGGTACGACCGTCATCGGCGCAGTTTAGATGAGCTGCCAGTGTCGCCGAGGACGGCGTGGCCGTGCCGGTTGGTGATCAGATCGCGAATCAGGGAGGCGAGTGGCTCGGGAAGCACGATTGGAGTGGAGCCGAGGCGAATTCTTACCAGGTCATCGCGAGTGGTGATGTGGTCGAGAGTGAGACGGGTGATGGCAGCGGGAGTCTAGGCAAAGAGCAGGATCAAGAGGCCTGCGACGCGAACGACGGTGTCGAGGTTGTCGTCGTGGAGTAGTCGGCGGGCGTTGTCCCAACGGCGCTCCTGATCTAGCGGCCCGGCTGGTCCGGTCCAAAGAGATCACGATCGATGCGGTCGCCCGGCACGTCGGCTACGCCAACGCCTTCGCGCTGAGCGTGGCCCTCAAACGCGGACGCGGGGTGTCGCCGAGCCGCGATCGCTCGGGCGGGTGACACCCCTGGTCCGTCGGTACGGGCACGGTGCCGATCGTGCCGTGCGTCAAGCGATGTCGACGACCTTGTCCAGGCCCAGCCGACGGTTGAACGCGCCGGCCACCCGCGCGACGACGGTGCGCGGCAGCAAGCGCGCGGCCCAGGTCATGGCCCGGTTCACGCGCCGGCCCGGGTAGGACGCCGCACGCCGCCGGGCGTAGTCGTCGAGCGTGTGGGCCGCGACGGTGGCCGGCTCGTCGGCGGCCGGGCCGATCGTGGCCGAGGTGCTGTCGAAGAAGCCGGTCGCGATCGCGCCGGGGTGCGCCGCCATGACATGGACGCCGGTGCCGCGCAGTTCCTCGGCCAACGCCTCGGTGAAGGAGAGCACGAACGCCTTGGTCGCGGCATAGCTGGCCTGGTGGGGCAAAGGCTGGAAGGCCGCGGTGGAGGACACATTGATGATGCCGCCGGAACCGCGGGCGACCAGTTCGGCCCCGATCGCGTGGGTCAGCGCGAGCAGGCCGCTGACATTGAGCGCGACCGAACGCAACTGCGGCTCTAGCGGACGGGAGAGGAACGGGCCCGCACTGCCCATACCGGCGTTGTTGACCAGCAGATCGACGGTCAGGCCGCGGTCGCGCAGCTCCCGCAGCACACGCTCGGGGCCATCGGCGGCGGCGAGATCGCCGGCGATCACCTCGGCCTCCGGGCCGCCGTGCCGTTCCCGGATCTGCGCCGCGACTTCCCGCAGGTCGCCCACCGAGCGGGCCAGCAAGATCACTCGTGCTCCCCGGCGGGCCAGCTCCAGCGCGTACGCACGTCCCAGCCCCTTGGACGCACCGGTGACGAGCGCTGTGACACCGCGATAGTCATCCCGCATAAACCCTCCTAGAACTTCGAGTCTCGAAGTACTGACGCTAGCACGATCCTTCGAGTCTCGAATCACTACTAGGATGGCGGCATGACCGCGCCCGACCTTCACGCGGCCCTCGCCGCGACCCATGACATCTGGATGCGGACCGTCGACCTGGCCGGGCCGGCACTGGCCGAACACCGGCTGACCCCGGCCACCTTCCAGGCACTGTGGGTCATCGACCCCACCGAGCCGCCCCCTTCGATGAAGACCATGGCCGAGCGCCTGCACTGCAACGCCCCGAATCTGACCTTCATGGCCAACCAGCTCGCCGACCGCGGTTTGGTGGAGCGCGCCGTGGACCCGGCCGACCGCCGCTCCCGCGTCCTGGTCCTGACCGCCAAGGGCCGGCGGATCCGCGACGAGGTCCTCCGGGCCGCTCTGGAGAACAATCCGCTGGCGACGCTCAGCACCCGCGAACTACAGCAGTTCACAGCTCTGCTCAACCGCGCCCTCCGGCCCGGCTAGCACCAGATCAGGTGTTGGCTCGATGTCGGCTCGCGGGGACGAACCGGGGACGATCACTCCATCAAGCCGCCATCTGCATCCACTCAAACCGGCCCCGCCCAGCAACACCCGACTGACCGCCCTGTTGGAAGACAGCCGGCAACCCTGGTCGAGCATCTCTGTTCGCTGTGTCCGCCGGCGCAGTAAGAGATGTCGCGACCTGATCTTGTGCGACCGTGTGCGCACCCGGGCGAAACGCGTCCGAAGCCGGCTATCGCGGCAAGGTCAGGTCAGGTCGGCGAACTTCCGGATGTCGGTGGCGAGGAGGTCGGGCTCCTCCAACGCGGCGAAGTGACCGCCGCGGGGCATCTTCGTGTAGTGCACGACGTTGTGGTTGCGTTCAGCCCAGCTCCGGGGCGGCTGGACGAGATCGGCGGGGAATACCGCTAGGCCGGTCGGCACCGACACCTCGACGGGGCCGGGCGGGTAGTGCCTGTGCTCCCAGTACGGACGGAAGGATGCTGCGATCGCTCCGGTGAACCAGTAGAGGCTCGCCTGGGTGAGGATCAGATCGTCGCTGAGGCCCGAGAGCTGGTCGCCGTGGTCAGTCCAGGCGCGATACTTCTCCAGCATCCACGCCAGCAGCCCGACCGGGGAGTCGTTGAGCGCGTAGGCGGGCGTGAGCGGTCGCGTGCGCTGCAGGTGCTCGTATCCGCCTTCATCGGCGAACCACTGCTCCCCCTGGGCCAGGTAGGCCAGCTCTTGCTGGGTCGGCTCCGACTGATCGGCGGGGTCACCCACGGCGAGCACGTGGATGCCGGCGACAGCCTCGGGGTGGGCCTGCGCGAGCCGGGCGCTGATACCGGCGCCGAGATCGCCGCCGTGGGCGAGATACCGGCCGAAGCCGAGCCCGGTCATCAGCCCGTGCCACAACTCGAAGGTGGGGATGCTCGGCAGGTTCGACTGCTCCGGCGTGAACGGGAACCCAGGAAGGGACGGCACGATGACAGTGAAGGCACGCTCGCCGATCGCACCGTACTCGCTCGGGCGTGCCAGCCGCTTGGCGAGCGCGACCTCTTCGAGGAAGGTGCTCGGCCATCCGTGGGTGAGCACGATCGGCGTCGCGTCGGCCGTCTCTCCGTCAAATCGCAAGTACTGCACGGTTACGCCGGCGACCGTAGCCCAGGATGAAGGCAGTGCGTTGATGGCCCGCTCCTGAGATCGCCAGTCGAATCGGTCGGCCCAACGCTCCGCCAGGCGTCGCAGCGCATTCGGCTCGGTTCCTGCTCCCCAGCCCGTCATCGACCATGGGCGGGGCCATCTGGTGGCGCGTATCCTGCGGCGCAGGTCGTCCAGTTCTGACTCTGGGACGGCGATCAGCAGGTCCGGCATGGGCTCTCCTTCACGCCGACGGACCTCCATTGCACTTCCAGATGAAGGTCAAGCCGGATTGGCGAGTTCGAGGAAGATCGTTTGTTGCGCTGGTGGCCGCCGGACTGCCACCGTATGGCCTGCGCGGAGTCGATGGACTGCTGACCTATCGCAGTGGTCTGGAAAACGTCGTCAACGGGGCGTGACCAGACCCACGTCAAAGAGCCCTTCAGGCCGACCCCCGATGGGAGACACGCATGCCGGGACTCGCGGTGCGGGAGCGCCTGCGCACCGAGTCGGGCGCCGCGCTGCTGCTCGTCGCCGTGACGCTCCTGGCGCTGCTGTGGGCGAACTCGCCGCTCTCCGGCGCGTACGAGCACCTGCGGGAGCTACCGATCCATGTGGACATCGGCGACCTGCGCTTCGACATGGACCTGCAGCACTGGGTGAACGACGGGCTGATGGTCCTGTTCTTCTTCGTCGTCGGCCTCGAGGTGCGGCAGGAGCTGGCGATCGGGTCGCTGCGCCGGCGCAGCCAGCGCCTGGTGCCGTTGGTGGCCGGCACGCTGGGCGTGGTCGTACCTGCCCTCGTCTTCCTCGCCGTCGCCGGCCACGAGAACCCGGCCGGCTGGGGCGTCGTGGTCGGCACCGACACCGCGTTCGTGCTGGGCGTGCTCGCCCTGGTCGGGCCGACGATGGCAAGCCAGTTGCGTGTCTTCCTGCTCACGCTGTCGGTGGTGGACGACTTCCTCGCCGTCGGCATCATCGGCGTCGTCTACTCGGAGGACGTGCGCATCGCCCCGCTGCTGGTCGCCGCGGGCTGCCTTGGCGTGCTGTGGCTGCTGGGACGGATGAAGGCGTGGCGCAGCGCGCCGTACGTGCTGGTGGTCTTGGTGCTGTGGGGTGCCACCGTGCAGGCGGGCGTGCATCCGTCGATCGCGGGCATGCTCGCCGGGCTGCTGGTGCCCGCGCTCGCGACGTGGCGCGCCGATGTGCTGGAGGCCAGGAGCTTGTTCCGCGACTACTGGCAGTCGCCGAACGCGAGCGTCGCCCGTAACGCGAGCGTCGGTCTCGCGCGGTCGATCTCGGTGAACCACCGCATCCACGAGATGCTCCGCGGGCCGGTGTCGCTCGTCGTCGTGCCGCTCTTCGCCCTCGCCAACGCGGGGATCGACCTGCGGGGCGGCGCCCTCGGCGCGGCGCTCGGCTCCGTCATCACCTGGGGCGTCGTCGCGGGCCTGGTGACGGGCAAGGTCGTGGGCGTCAGCCTGGGGACGTGGGGGGCGCTCCGGGCCCGCCTGGGCACGCTGCCCGACGGCGTAGGGCCCGGCAGCGTCATGGGCGGGGCCGCGCTGACCGGCATCGGGTTCACGGTGTCGCTGCTGGTGGTGAACCTCGCGTTCGACGACCCGGCGGACGCGCAGGCGGCCACGGTCGGCGTCCTCATCGCGATGGTCGTCGCCACGGCGCTCGGGTGGGCGATCTTCACGCTGGCGCGTGTGCGCTACGGCGAGGCGAGCGCCGACCTGCCCGTCACACTCACCCCCGCCGTCGACGGCGAGCGTGACCACGTGAAGGGCGGCGAGGACGCCGCGCACACCGTGGTCGAATACCTCGACTTCGAGTGCCCGTTCTGCGCCCGTGCCACGGGGATGGGTACTGAGCTGCGCGAGTACTTCGGCGACCGGGTGCGGTACGTGGTCCGGCATCTGCCGCTGGAGGACGTGCACCCCCACGCCTATCTGGCGGCCGTCGCGGCGGAGGCCGCCGGGCGTCAGGGCCGCTTCTGGGAGATGCACGACCGGCTGTTCTCCCACCAGTCCCGGCTCGAGCCCGACGACCTGCGCGAGCACGCCGCCGCGAGCGGCCTCGACCTCGAGCGTTTCGACGCCGACATGGGCGACGAGGCCCTGCACGCCCGGGTCCACGGGGACGAGGACAGCGCCGCCGCGAGCGGGGCCCGGAGCACACCCACGTTCTTCCTGGACGGCGTCCGGCACCGCGGCCCCCACAACGCGCGCACCCTCATCGCCGCGCTCGAGGCGCACGAGATCGCCCCGGCCGCGCGACGCCGGTCGTGACATCCCGGCGGCCGGCACTGACGTCGAGTCTCGGCGCGTCAGGATGGCGTCAGGGGACTCCCGAGCCCGGCCCCAGGCCCACGACCACCACATCAGCTTGATCGGTCATGCCGTTCTACTCCTTCTCGCCGGTTCATCAACTCCGGTCACGGGGCCTGGACCCGTCTCGCGCGCGAGCATGAGCAGGTTGGGGATCTGGCTCCACCCCACCAGATCCATGAGCTTGACCAGATGGGGCGCGACCGAGCGCAGTACCAGCCGCCGATCCTGAATCTGCAGCCGGCACGCGGCGGCGGCCAGGGCACGCAATCCGCCGACATCGATGAAGCCCAGCTTCTCCACGTCGATCCACACGTCACCGGATCCGCGTTCGAGCATGCTCGACAGCGCGGCGGTGAAGGGGGCGAGCGTGCTGATGTCGATCTCCCCGTCGACGACCAGGTACGGCGGCTCGAAGACGCCGTCCAGGCGCAGCAGCGCGCTACGCACCCGCACACCCTCGACCGGGTTGCGTTCGAGAGCGAGCGATGCGGTTCCCACCGGTGCGGTGGTCATGGTGATCTCCTTGGTGTGGGTGAGGTTCCCGGTTCCAGGCGCTGGGTCGCGGGGTCTGGGCGTGCTCGCCTGCCGATGGTGGGCGGGGAGCGGAAGGTCGGATCGGCGCGCCTGAAGCCGCCGGCGGACCGCCACGTCCATGAACATCCAGCGTGCTGTTCTCCTGCTATGGGTTGCGGATACCCGTGCAGCAGGACCAGAGCCGGTCCCCGCCCTCCGCGCACGTAGTTGATCGCGACGTCGCCGGCTCGCACCCTCTGCTCACTAAAACCCGCCGGAACACGCGGCTCATCGCCTGTCCTGGACGGCCCCTTCGCGTCGGCGGCTGTACGGGGTACCTCCGTGGCCCGGACGGAGGCGGCCGGGGCAGGCCCCCGAGCACGCCGACCACCGCGATCGGCATGAGGGCGCGGCCGCGGACCTTCGGGCGCAGCATGGAATGGATCGATTTCACAGGCGTTTCCCTTTTCGATTCGACCGATGGTCGCGGGATACTGGGTGGATGAGGCGCCAATGATGGGATCGCCGTTCGGCAATTTCTGCACGGTCCGCCAGAGCATGTCCGGCCATCCACCGGCAACCCGGGATCGTTGCTCCATGAGCGCTATTCGTTCACGGCCACACCGTAGAAATCGACTCGCGTGCCCCGCGAGCGTCACCTGACTGCGTCACCGAGCGTTACGTGACAGGTGGGTACGATGCAGAGGCTGCTGTCGCCCCGATCGCACCGTGGTACGAAGTTCGAGGTATCGATAATGCCAGGAGCCCGCTACCGACCTTCACATGCCACCCGAATCACTACAGCAGGTGACCAGATGAACTGATCATGTACATTGGCCGGAACAGGTTGATATAAGCGCACGGCTGTGCGATAGGTTCGCTGGACAGGAGTCCGGGCGCCAGAGAGTATGGATTGATATGCCAGCGGACCGGTCGGTAGCGGCGTTGTTCGGGCGGGAGCCCGAACAACGGCTTCTCCGCGATTTCGTGGACGGTGTCCGCGATAGCGGTGGAGCAATGCTGGTGCGCGGCGAGGGAGGGATCGGCAAGTCGGCGTTGCTGCGGGAAATGGCGGGGGTCGCAGCCACCCAGGGTATGCGGATTCTTCGGACGACCGGGGCGGAGTCGGAGACGCACCTGCCCTTCGCCGGTCTGCACCAGCTGTTACTTCCGCTTCGCGCCGAGATCGGGGAACTGCCCCACCCGCAGCGCGACGCGCTGCGGGCCGCGTTCGGGTTGACCGATGCGCGGGCACCGGATCCGTTCTTCATCGCCTTGGCGGCGCTGAATCTTCTGAGTGAGGCCGCCGGCCGATCGCCCGTCCTGCTCCTTGTCGATGACGCGCACTGGCTGGACCGTTCCAGCGCCGACGTGCTCGCGTTCGTCGCGCGGCGGCTCGACTCCGAACCGATCGTGCTGCTGGCCGCGATACGCGACGGTCACCACAGCCCCCTGACCGGCGCCGGGCTGCGGGAGTTGTTCCTCGATCGGCTCGATCACACCGCTGCGACCGCCTTGCTGCACTCGTACGCCCCCGGGCTGACGCCGACGGCGCGCACACGGCTGCTGCGGGAGGCGGCGGGAAACCCGCTGGCCCTGGTCGAACTGCCGATCGCCGCGGACAGGCGGCGCGGGCAGGAAGGCGTGCCACCGGGGTGGCTCCCGCTGACCACCCGCCTGGAGCAGGCCTTCACCGCCCGCATAGCGGGGTTGCCGTGGCTGACGCGGACGATGCTGCTGGTGGTCTCGCTCAACGACAGCGCCGACCTTGCAGAGACCCTCGACGCCACCGCGGCGATCACCGGCGTTCCGGTCACGGCGGACGACCTGGCGCCCGCGGCCACCGTAGGGCTGGTCGAGGTGGACGAGGCCGGAGTGCGGTTCCGGCATCCGCTCATGCGCTCGGCGATCAACCAGGGGGCGAGCATCTCCCAGCGTCAGGCGGTGCACGCCACACTGGCCGACGTCCTCGCCAGCCAGCCGGACCGTCGGCTCTGGCACCGAGCGGTGTCCACATCCAGGCCCGACGAGGCCATCGCTTCGGAACTGTGCGCCGCGGCCCAGCGCGCGCGACAACGGGGCTGCCAGTTGCCGGCCGTCACAGCGCTGGAACATGCCGCCAGACTCAGTGGGAACCCCGTTCAGCGGTGTGAACGGCTGATCCAGGCCGCCGAGTACGCGACTGACCTGGGACGGCGCGATCTCGTCGTCCGGCTGCTGGGCGACGCCGAGCCGCTGGAGCCGTCCGCGCGGCAGCGGGCCCGAATCGTGTGGATCCGCGAGACCTTCGAGGACGGCATCCGCGACGACAGCGTGGCGGCGCAGGCCTTGGCCGATCTCGCCGAGAGCATGGCGGCACTAGGAGACACCGACCTCGCGCTGAAACTTCTGTCGAGTGCGTCCCTGCGGTGCTTCTGGGCTCATGCCGACTCGCGGTCAAGGGAGCGCGTCGTCGCCGTGGCCGAGGGACTGCCCATCGACGACCTGGACGGGCGGCTGCTGGCGATCCTGGCGTTCGCGGCCCCGATCGAGCGCGGCAAGGTCGTGATCGACCGGTTGCGGCAGCTGGCCGCGCACCCGGCCGGCAGCTCGCAGGCGGCCCGCCTGCTCGGCAGCTCGGCGCTGATGGTGGGGGCCTTCGACCTGTCGGAGGACTTCTGCGCCGCGTCGCTCCCGGTCCTGCGCGCGCAGGGCCGGCTCAGCCGGCTGGCACGCGATCTCGGGGCACAGGCATGGAGCACGGCCCGGCTCGCCGACCTGAGCGTGGCCATCCCCGCGGCCGAGGAGGCCGAACGGCTGGCGCACGAGACTTCCCAGCCGCTGATGCGGGCCATCGCCCAGGCCTCGGGAGCCATGGTCGCCGCGCTGCGCGGGGACCAGGGCCGCGTGGAGAGCCTCTCGGCGGCGGCCGAGCAGGTGGCCCTGCCGATCGGCGCCCGCCCGGTGCTGGCCACGGTGCAGCTGGCGCGTGGTCTGGCAGCGCTGGGTGAAGGACGCTATGCCGACGCCTACGACCACCTGCGACGGATGCACGATCCCGCCGATCCGGCCTTCCACCTGGCGCTGCGCTGCTTCGCCGTCGCCGAACTCGCCGATGCCGCAGTGCACTGCGGTCAAGGCCATGCGATCGCCGGCATCATGGAGGAACTGGAGACGATGGCTCTGGCCACGCCATCGCCGGCTTTGCACGCCGACCTGCGCTACGCCCGGGCGGTCTTGGCCGATGAGGCCGCCGCGGAGCCGTTCTACGAAGCCGCGCTCACGGCGGACCTGCGAAGATGGCCCTTCGTACGAGCCCGGGTCCAGCTGGCCTACGGCGAATGGCTCCGGCGCCAGCGGCGCACGGCCGAGTCACGGGCGCCTTTGCGGATCGCTCGCGAGACGTTCGACGCCCTGGGCGTCATTCCCTGGAGTGAGCGGGCGCGCCAGGAGTTGCGGGCCTCCGGCGAGAGCAGCCGCAGCCGCGGCCGCCAAGCACGCGATGTGCTCACCGCACAGGAATTCCAGATCGCCCAGATGGCGGCCGACGGTCTGACGAACCGGGAGATCGGCGAGAAGCTCTACCTGTCACATCGGACCGTCAGCTCCCACCTTTACCGGATTTTCCCCAAGCTGGCGATCACCTCGCGCTCCGAGTTGAGCACGGCCCTGCACACACCGGCCTGATCCCACCGAACGGCGCCCCCTTCGCTCGGGTGACGCTCAGTGACGCAGTCATGTGACGTACGCGAGGTGCGCGGGCGGCTTCCTACGGTGGGGCCATGCTCACACGCAGTTCGTTCAGAAACGGCAGCACGCCGACCATCGTGCTGGTGCACGGCGCTTTCACCGACGCCTCAAGCTGGTCGGATGTGATCGCTGACCTGCAGGCCGACGGGTTCGCTGTGACCGCGGTGGCCAATCCGCTGCGCGGGCAGGCCACCGACGCCGCCTACCTCGCCGGCGTCGTCGCCGCGATCGACGGTCCCGTCCTGCTGGTGGGTCACTCCTACGGCGGTGTGGTCATCACCCGGGTCGGAGCCCAGGCGGGCAATGTGGTCGGGCTGGTCTACGTGACCGCTTTCGCGCTGGAGGCGGGGGAGAGCGTGCTGGACGTGACGGGCCGCTTTCCCGACAGCCTGCTGGCTCCGGCGCTGCGCCCGGCCACCTTCCGCACCGGCGACGGCGAGGAGGCGGTGGAACTGTTCCTCAAGACCGACCGGTTCGCCGCGGTGTTCGCCGCGGACCTGCCCGACCGTTTCACCGCGGTGGCGGCTGTGGCGCAGCGCCCCATCGCCGCCGTGGCGTTCGAGGAGAGCTCCCCTGACGCGGGCTGGAAGACCCTGCCGTCCTGGTACGTCGTAGCGACCGCCGACCAGGCGATCCACCCCGCCGCCCAGCGTCACATGGCCCAGCGCGCCGGCGCGGACACCATCGAGGTCGACGGGTCACACGCGGTCGCGCTGTCGCAACCGGCAGCCGTCGCCGGCCACATCCGTACCGCCGCGACCGCGACCCAGGCGGTCAAGCACATCACCCGGTCATGACCGGCCGCATCCCGTACACCCACGAGCGACAGGAGCGACCGATGACCACACCGACCACTCCCGTCATCTTCATCCACGGCCTATGGCTGCACGCCACCTCCTGGTCCTCCTGGGCCGAGCCGTTCAGGACCGCCGGCTATGCACCGATCGCTCCCGGCTGGCCGGGTGACGGCGAGACCACCGCTGCTGCTGATCGCCAGCGGCATGGACCACACCGTCCCCGAGACCGTCACCAAGGCGACGCTCAAGCAGTATCGAAACTCCACCGCCATCACCGAACTCCAGAGGTTCCCCGACCGCGGCCACACCCTGACCATCGACCACGGCTGGCGTGAGGTGGCCGACGCCTGCCTGGCCTGGCTCGCCGGAAACGGCCTCCAGGCGAGCTGATAGCGACCCGCCGCGTAGCCCACCACCGGCCGCTGTGCGGTCGGTGCCGTCAGGAAGGGATCGAAATGGATTTGGGACTGCAGGGCAAAATCGCGGTGGTCACCGGCGCCGGCGGCGGAGGGAGCTACCGGGCAGGTGAAGTGGGGATGGCGCTGTCGATGAGGACGGCGGCGATGGCGGCGGCGGTGGGGAAGGATTCGCTGTTGAGGACTCGGGTGCGGGCCGAGGCGCCGTCGATGAGCAGCGCCAGTTGTTCGCCGAGTTGCTCGGGGTCGGTGGCGCCGGCTTCGCGGGCGGTTTCGGTGAGCCGCGCGGCGATGGCGGTTTTGTAGTCGCGTGCGTACTGGGATGCGGGGTGCTGGGGGTCGTGGAGTTCGACGGCCGCCGCGATGTAGGGGCACAGCGGCATGGACGCGGGGATCTCGAAGGCGGCGAGGAGTCGTTGGCGGGGTGTGAGGTCGGTGCGGTCGAACACTCCGGCCATGACGTCGGGATCGAACCGGCGCAGGTATTCGGCGACGAGTTCGTCCTTGCTGGTGAAGTGCTGGTAGGCCGTGCGCTTGGACACCTGGGCCACGGCGCAGAGTTGGTCCATGCCGGTGCGGTTGATGCCCTGGTCGCGGAACAGCTGCTGTGACGCGCTGAGGATGCGCTCGCGTGCGCCCCTGCCGCGGCGTCTGCCCTGGGGGCCCTTCTCCAACTCCGTCATGCCTCCAGTGTAGACCGTCCGGTACCGACCGGTGTACGTAGCTTGTGTTCCGGCCGGCCATCGGCTACGTTACGCACACTGCCTGGTGTACATAAGAGTCGGGCCGGTCCGGATACCCATCAATTCAACGGAGTGATCATGGGAAAGCTCGATGGCAAAGTAGCGGTGATCACCGGCGGATCCACCGGCATGGCGCTGGCAGGCGCCAAGCTCTTCGTCGAGGAGGGAGCGCACGTCTTCATCCTGGCCCGGCGGCAGGAGGTACTGGACGAGGCCGTCGAGCTGATCGGGCGCAACGTCACCGCCGTTCAGGGTGACGCGTCCGAGCTGGGCGATCTGGACCGCTTGTTCGACACCGTCAAGCGGGAGAAGGGCTCGATCGACGTGCTGTGGGCCAGTGCCGGGATGGGTGAGCCCGCCGTCCTCGGTGAGATCACCGAGGAGCAGTTCGAGCGTGCCTTCTGGCTCAACGCGCGCGGCACCCTGTTCACCGTGCAGAAGGCACTGCCGCTGATCAACGACAACGGCTCGGTCTTGATGACCGGATCCAACGCCTCCCTCGGCGCCTTTCCCGGCTGGAGCCTGTACGCGGGAAGCAAGGCCGTCCAGCAGGCCTGGGCCCGCGTCTGGCTCAACGAGCTGCGCGAACGCAGGATCCGGGTCAATGTCCTGACCCCGGGCCAGGTTGGCACCGCCAAGCAGGAAGAACTGTTCGACGAGGCGACCAGGTCCGCGTTCGAGTCCCTCATCCCCCGCGGAGCGATGGGCCGCCCCGAGGAGATCGCCACCGTCGCCCTGTTCCTGGCCTCCGACGACTCCAGCTACGTCAACGGCCAGGAACTGGTCGCCGACGGCGGCACCACCGCCATCTGAACCACCTACCTCCAAGCGGGAAGAGAGCACACCTCATGAGCAGCATCACCTTCATCGGTACGGGGAACATGGCCCGCACCATCGGCACGCTCGCGGTGGCCGGCGGCAACACCATCGAGGTCATGGGACGCGATCAGTCCAAGGCCGATGACCTGGCCAAAGCCCTGGGCGGCGGCGCGAGGGCGGGCAAATGGGGTGCCGTCCCGGCCGGGGACATCGTCATCACTGCCGTGTTGTACAACGGTGTCGTTCCGGTCGTCGCCGAGTACGGAGACGCCCTTGCCGGCAAGGTCATCGTCGACATCAGCAACCCCTTCAACGCCGCGTTCGACGGACTGGCCCACCACGAGGAGACCTCGATCGCGCAGGAGGTCGCCAAGGTGGCCCCGGCCGGCGCCAGCGTGGTGAAGGCATTCAACACCATCTTCCGCAATGTCCTGGAGAAGGGCCGTCCCGACGTCTTCATCGCCGGCGACAATGCGCAGGCCAAGGCGGGCGTGGCGGCGTTCATCGACAGCCTCGGACTACGCCCGCTGGACGCCGGCGGCCTGAAAATGGCGCACTGGCTGGAAGGAATGGGCGTGGTCACGGTGGGTCTAGCCGGCAACGGGGTCGGCCACGGTGACTTCGCCCTCGGCGTCAACGAGATCGCCGGCTGAGTCGCGATGGGGCTCGGTTCTGTCCTTCCCGTTGTCGGGCCCTTCGTCAACGACACCCTGTGGATCGGCGATCGCCTGGTCACGCCCGTTGATGTGGGCAGCGGCCATCTGACCCACGGGCCGCAGATGACCCGCTCCGTCAATCCGATGCTGCTGTTGGGCGTCGCCGCGGCGGCGACCGGCCGGATGCGCCCGAACACCAGCACGCTCAGGTGATCGCGCGTACCGGCCGGTTGTGACCACCGAAAGAACGAACGAATCGGCTGCCACGGAAAGCATCGACACGCATGACGGGGCGGGCATGCCGTTCATCTCAGACCAGAGAAAGAGAGCACGCACCATGAGCAGCATCAGTGTCATCGGCCTGGGGGGCATGGCTCACGCGATAGCCGCACGCGCGGTCGCCGGCGGCAACTCTGTAGAGCTCATCGGCCGCGACGCGGCCAAGGCGCAGGACCTGGCCGCGACGCTCGGTGGCGGGGCCACTGTCGGGACATTCGGCGCCGTCCCGGTCGGCGACATCGTCGTCCTGGCCGTGCCATACGCCAGCGCGGTGCCGGTCGTCGCCGAGTACGGGGATGCACTGGCCGGCAAGTTCATCATCGACATCTCCAACACGTTCAACGCCGATGCCACCGGGCTCGTCACCGCTGAAGGCATGTCCGGTGCGCAGGAGATCGCCAAGGCGGTCCCGGC
>NZ_JBIRAW010000065.1:0-10734 GCF_044326315.1 Actinomadura sp. 9N407
CGGAGCTCCCGGTCACGGCGGGGCGGGAGGTCAGAAGTTGAACTGGTCGATGTTCTTGTCGTCGAACACGGTCGGCGGGCCGAGGATGACCTCGCCGTCCTTGCCGATGGTGCGCTCGCCGAGGCGGCCGACCTTGAACTTCTCGCCCTCGGCGCCGGTGATCTGGCCGGAGGCCAGCGAAGCGGCGGCGTACGAGGCCAGGTAGCCCAGGTCCTTGGGGTTCCAGAGCGCGAACTGGTCGACGGTGCCGTCCTTGATGAACTGGCGCATCTGGTTCGGGGTGCCGAGCCCGGTCAGCGCGACCTTGCCCTTGTACTGCGAGCCGCTGATGTAGCGGGCCGCGGCGGCGATGCCGACCGTGGTCGGCGAGATGATGCCCTTGAGGTTGGGGTGCGCCTGCAGCAGGCCCTGGGTCTGCTGGAACGACTTCTGGTCGTCGTCGTCGCCGTAGACGGTCTTGACGAGCTTGAGGCCGGCGTACTCCGGCTTCTTCAGCTCGTCCTCCATGAACTTGATCCAGGTGTTCTGGTTGGTGGCGTTGGCGGTCGCCGACAGGATCGCGATCTCGCCCTTGCCGTCGAGCTGCTCGCTGATCAGCTTGATCTGGCTGCGCCCGATGTCCTCGGAGCTGGCCTGGTTGATGAACAGGTTCCGGCAGTCCTTGGCGGTGTCGGAGTCGTACGCCACGATCTTGACGTTCTTGCTCATCGCCGACTTGAGCGGGCCGCAGACCGCGTTCTCGTCGTTGGCGGCGATCAGGATCGCGTCATGGCCCTGCTGGACCAGCGTGTTGATGTAGGACACCTGCGAGGAGGCGGAGGCGTCGGACGGGCCGACCTCCTTGGCCTCGCCGCCGTACTCCTTGGCGGCCTCGATGCCGGCCTTGTCGACGATCGTCTCGTACGGGTTGTTGACCTGCTTGGGCAGGAAGGCGATCTTCAGCCCCTTCTTGAGGGGCGCGTTCGGGTTCGCGGTGGCGTTCCCGGCGGCGGGGCCGCCCTCGGACCCCGACGAGGAGTCCTTGGTCGTACCGCCACAGGCGGCCAGCGTGAGCGCCAGGGCGCCCATCGAGGCCATCGCCGCAATGCGGCGTGGCGCGCGCAGACGAACGGTCATGGTCGGTGCCTTTCGGGGTGGGTGGAGGGTGAGTGGCGGGGGGCGGGGTGAAGGTCGGTAGGGAGGGAGCGGACGGGAACCGGACGGTCAGGACGAGGCGGCCGCCGGGGTCGCGGATCGCGCGCCCCGGCTCTTTCCTCGCGACTCGCGGACCACGGCGATCAGCCGCGGGGTGAGCACGGAGATGATCAGCAGCAGCCCGGTGACCACCGACTGGATCTCGGTCGAGACGTCGTTGAGCATCAGCAGGTTGCGCAGCAGGCCGATCAGCAGCACCGCCGCGATCACCCCGCCGAGCGTTCCCTTGCCGCCGTCGAAGTCGATGCCGCCGAGCAGCACCGCCGCGATGACGGTCAGCTCCAGGCCGAGGCCGTTGTCGGCGCGGGCGCTGCCGTACCGGAGCGTGAACACGATCCCGGCCAGGCTCGAGACCAGCCCGGCGACGACGAACAGGATCAGCTTGATCCGCTTGACCCGGATGCCGGCGAAGTACGCCGCGTCCTCCTGCGAGCCGATCGCGAACAGCGAGCGGCCGACGCCGGTGGCGTGCAGCACCACGGCCGTGACGATCGCCAGCAGGGCGAACAGGGCCATCGGGTACGGGATCGCCGTCCCGGGGACTGACTGGGTGGCCAGATCGGTGTACCGCTGGGGGAACTCGGCGATCGCCTCGGTGCCCAGCACCACGTACGCCAGGCCGCGGTAGAGCGTCATCGTGCCGATGGTCACCGCCAGCGACGGCAGCCCCAGCTTGGTCACCAGCAGGCCGTTGATCAGGCCGCAGATCACGCCGACCACCAGCACCAGCGGGATGATCGTCTCCAGCGCCCAGCCGGCGTCCCACAGCCCGCCGGTGAGAGCGCTGCACAGGCCGAGCACGGAGGCGACCGACAGGTCCACCTGGCCGCAGACCACCAGCAGCGTCATCGGCAGCGCGATCAGCGCGATCTCGCTCAGGTCACCGAGCGCGAACGACAGGTTGCCGGGGCCGGCGAAGTCCGGGGAGAACCCCATGCCGCCGAAGAAGACCAGGACCAGCAGCAGGGTGACGGCGGTCTCCCAGCGGATCAGGCCGCGCGCGTCAAACCTCATCGCGGTCGCTCCCTTCTTGCTCACCGGGCGCCTCGTGCTTGCCGGGGGTCGTGGATTCACCGGTGGTCGTGCGTTCGCCGGGGGTCTCGGGTTCACCGGGGGCCGGGGTGGCGGCGGCCCCCTTCCCGTTGCCGTTGAGCTTGCGGCGGCCGCGCCGGGATCTGGATTTGACCTTCAAGGCCCGGGTGGTCCGTACCTCCATCAGCCGGTCCACGCTGATCGCCAGCAGGAGCAGCAGGCCCGTGATGGCGTCCTGCCAGAACGGGTTGACCTGGAGTACGACCAGCACGCTGCCGATGATGGTCAGCAGCAGGGCGCCCAGCGCCGCGCCGTACACGGTGCCGACGCCGCCGACGATGGCGACGCCGCCGACCACGACCGCGCTGACGACCTTCAGCTCCCAGCCGTTGGCCGCGTCGGCCACGACGGTCCCGAACCGGGCCAGCCACAGCACCCCGGCAAGGCCGGCGAGCGCGCCGCTGACCAGGTAGGCGGTCAGCACCCGGCGCCGGAGCGGGACGCCGGCGAGCCGGGCCGCCTCCGGGCTGGAGCCGATCGCGTAGTACTCGCGGCCGGAGGAGTAGGAGCGCAGGTAGAACCCGATGGCCAGCATGACCACCACGGTGATGATCGGCAGGTAGGGGATCCCGAACACCGCGCCGGTACCCAGTGACAGCACCGAGGCGGGCAGCTCGGAGGCGCTGATCTGCTCGCCGTGCGCGATGTAGTGGTCCAGGCCCTGGATCACGTACAGCGTGCCCAGCGTGACGACCAGCGCGGGGACCCGGCAGAAGCTGACCAGCAGCCCGTTCACCAGCCCGCACGCGGCGCCGATCAGGACGCCGAGCACCGCGACCAGCAGGACGTTGCGTTCGGTTCCGGCGGCGAAGTCACCGGTGACGAACGCGACCAGGCCGACCACCGAGCCGACCGACAGGTCGATGTTGCGGGTGATGACGACCATGGTCTGGCCGACGGCCAGCAGGACCAGGATGGAGGCGTTGAGGAAGATGTCCTCCACGCCCTGCGCGGACAGGAACCGCGGGTTCACCAGGGTGGTGGCGATCACCAGCACCAGCAGCGCCCCGACGATGCTCATCTCGCGGGCGCGCAGCACCGACTCGATGAACCGGCGGCCGCCGCCGGCGGCGGGCCCGCCGCCCGCGGGCGGCTTGGTGGGTGTCTCGGCGAGTACGGTCATCGCTCAGGCCGCCTTTCCCGCGCCGTCGCCGCCGCCGTTGCCGTTGCCGCCGTTGCGGCCGGTGGCCGCGGCCATGACGGACTCCTCCGTGGCGTCCGCGCGGGCGATCTCGGCGGCCAGCCGGCCCTCGTGCATGACCAGCACCCGGTCGGCCATGCCGAGCACCTCGGGCAGGTCGGAGGAGATCATCAGTACCGCCAGGTCCTGGCTCGCCAGCTCCGACAGCAGCCGGTGCACCTCGGCCTTGGTGCCGACGTCGATGCCGCGGGTGGGCTCGTCGACGATCAGCACGGCCGGCTCGGTGGCCAGCCACTTGGCCAGCACGACCTTCTGCTGGTTGCCGCCCGACAGCACGCCGAC
The DNA here is from genome assembly GCF_044326315.1 of Actinomadura sp. 9N407. Taxonomy (NCBI): domain Bacteria; kingdom Bacillati; phylum Actinomycetota; class Actinomycetes; order Streptosporangiales; family Thermomonosporaceae; genus Actinomadura; species Actinomadura sp. 9N407. The sequence goes on from NZ_JBIRAW010000065.1 coordinate 3,770, forward strand.
GGTGTCGGACAGCCGGGCGTACTTCAGCTGGAGCCGCAGCGCCCAGTCGGCGGCGCGGTCGCGCTCCACCTTGCGGGAGATCAGCGGCCCGCGCTTGGACGCGCGGCGCAGCGCGCGCAGCTGGGTGAGGCCCATGTTGCGCTCGATGGACATGTCCATGACCAGGCCCTGCTGGCGGCGGTCCTCGGGGACCAGCGCCAGGCCCGCCGACATCGCGGCGGTGGGGCTGCCCGGGGGAAGCCTGCCCCCGGCGACCTCGACCTGCCCGGCGTCCCAGCGGTCCACCCCGAAGATCGCGCGGGCGACCTCGCTGCGGCCCGCGCCGACCAGCCCGGCCAGCGCGACGATCTCGCCGCGCCGTACCTCGAACGAGACGTCGGTGAACGCGCCCTCGCGGGTCAGCCGCGACACCTTCAGCACGACCTCGCCCGGTTCGACCTCCTGCTTGGGGTACAGCGCGCCGAGCTCGCGCCCGACCATCCGCTGGACCAGCCCGTCGGGGGTCAGCCCGGCCACCGGCTCGGTGCCGATGTAGGTGCCGTCGCGCAGCGTGGTGACCCGCTGGCACAGCTCGAAGATCTCTTCCAGCCGGTGCGAGATGAACAGGATCGCGCAGCCCTGCTCGCGCAGCGTGCGGGTGACCGAGAACAGCCGGGCCACTTCCTGGCCGGTCAGCGCGGCGGTGGGCTCGTCCATGATCAGCACCCGGGCGTCCCGGGAGATGGCCTTGGCGATCTCCACGACCTGCTGGTCGGCGATCGACAGCCCGCGGGCCGGCTGCTGCGGGTCCAGCGCGACGCCCAGCCGGGTGAACAGCTCGGCGGTGCGGGCGTGCATGGTGCGCCGGTCGATGCGGCCGAGCCCGGCACGGGGCTGGCGCCCCATGAAGATGTTCTCCGCGACCGACAGGTCGGGGAACAGCGTGGGCTCCTGGTAGATGACGGCCACGCCCGCCTGCTGGGCGTCGGCCGGTCCGTGGAACTCCACGCGCTCGCCGTCCACCCGTACCTCGCCCCCGTCGGGACGGTGCACGCCTGCGAACGTTTTTACGACGGTGGACTTGCCCGCGCCGTTCTCGCCCGCGAGGGCATGGACTTCGCCGGCGTGCAGCTCCAGGGTGACGCCCTGGAGGGCCTGCACGGCGCCGAACGACTTGCTGACGTTGACCAGGGCCAATGTCGGCGGTGCGGACCGGGCGGGTGCGCTCACTGCCACCCTCCTCGCTGGGGTGATCGGTTACGGTCTGATGAAAAACGTTTTAACTGGATGTTGCGGAGGACGCTAGATGTGACCCCGAGCACCCGTCAAGAGGCGACTTCGCGGCGAACCCCCTGGAAGACGCCGAAAACCCCGATCCCGTCGGGGCGGAAGAGATCTTCACGAGTTCCGTCCCAGCGCGTCCCGGGACGCCCACGGCCCTGTGACCGGCGGCGAAACTTCCAACGACAGGCTTGACACGTTTTAAAGACATGACCCAAAGTGAGCGCGGCACACCAGCGCACGAGACATCGGCGCATACGAGACCGGGGGCACGCAGTGGGCACCGTGGGGATCAAGCAGGTCGCCGAGCACGCCGGGGTGTCCCCCGGCACGGTCTCCAACGTGCTCAACCGCCCGGAGCGGGTCGCCACCGCGACCCGCACCCGCGTCGAGGCGTCCATCCTGGAGCTGGGCTTCGTCCGCAACGGCTCCGCCTCCACGCTGCGCGCCGGGCACAGCAGCACGATCGGCCTGATGGTGCTCGACCTGGCCAACCCGTTCTTCACCGACGTGGCCCGCGGGGTCGAGGACGTCGCCAGCGAGCGCGGCTGCGCGGTGCTGCTGTCCTCGTCCGCCGAGTCCGGCGAGCGCGAGCGGCGCAACATCCAGGTACTCGCCGAGCAGCGGGTCCGCGGCGTCCTGCTCACCCCTGTGGGCGAGGACGGCCAGAACGCCGACCGGCTGCTGGACCGCGGCGTTCCCGTCGTCCTGCTCGACCACCCGACCCCACGCGCCAACCAGTGCTCGGTCGCGGTCGACGACGTCGCCGGGGGCGAGCTGGCCGTCGGCCACCTGCTGGCCGACGGGGCGCGCACGCTGGGGGTCGTGACCGGCCCGGCCGCGCTGCGGCAGTGCGCCGACCGGCGCAAGGGCGCGCTGCGGGCGCTGCGCACCGCCGGCCTCGGCCGGGACGCCATGCGCGAACTGGCCGTACCGGCGATGAACGCGCGGGCCGGCGAGGAGGCCGCGCGGCGGCTGCTGGAAGGCGGCCCGCTGCCCGACGCGATCTTCTGCGCCAACGACCTGCTCGCGCTCGGCGTGCTGCGCGTGCTGCTGCAGTCGGGCGTCAAGGTCCCGACCGACGTCGCGCTGATCGGGTACGACGACATCGAGTTCTCGGCGGCGGCCGCGGTCCCGCTCAGCTCGGTGCGCCAGCCCACCTACCAGCTCGGCCGGATCGCGACCGAGCTGCTGCTGGAGGAGTGCGACGACCCCGACGGCCACGCCCACCAGCAGGTCATGTTCCAGCCCGAGCTGGTCGTCCGCGACTCCAGCCGGCGTGCGGGCGGGATCGGCGGGCAGGACGCCGTGACGGAGAGCATGGAAGAGGGATCGCGGTGAAGGTGGCGCTGTTCGTCACGTGTCTCAACGACACGATGTACCCCGGTACGGGCCAGGCGCTCGTCCGGCTGCTGCGCAGGCTCGGCCATGACGTGGACTTCCCCATGGCCCAGACCTGCTGCGGCCAGATGCACTTCAACACCGGCTACCGCCGCCAGGCCGCCCCGATGGTGCGCGGCTTCGCCGAGGCGTTCGCCGGCTACGAGGCGGTCGTGACCCCGTCGGCGTCGTGCGCCGCGATGGTCCGGGACTGGCATCCCAAGATCGCCGCCGGGACCGGCGACCGCCGGCTCGCCGGGGCCGTCGACGAGCTCACGCCCAAGGTGTACGAGGTGTCGGAGTTCCTCGTCGACGTGCTCGGCGTGACCGACGTGGGCGCGTACTTCCCGCACCGCGTCACCTACCACCCGACCTGCCACTCGCTGCGGATGCTGCGCGTGGGCGACCGGCCGCTGCGGCTGCTGCGCGAGGTCCGCGGCATCGACCTGGTCGAGCTGCCCGACGCCACCGAGTGCTGCGGCTTCGGCGGCACGTTCGCGCTGAAGAACCCCGACGTGTCGGCCGCCATGTGCGCCGACAAGGTCACCAGCGTGCGGCGGACCGGCGCCGAGGCGCTGTGCTCGGCCGACAACTCCTGCCTGATGCACATCGGTGGCGCGCTGACCCGGACCCGCGCCGGCGTCCGCACCGTCCACCTGGCCGAGATCCTCGCCGCGACGGAGGAGGAGCCTTCATGAAGCCATCTGACACAGCGATGCCCACCTACGTGGGCATGCCCTCGTTCCCCGACGCGGCGAAGGGCGCGGTCGGCGACACCCGGCTGCGGCGCAACCTCGCGCACGCCACGTCCACGATCCGCGGCCGGCGCGAGGAGGCGGTCGCCGAGCTGGACGACTGGGGCGCGCTGCGCGAGTCGGGCAAGCAGATCAAGGACCACGTGCTGGCCAACCTCGGCCATTACCTGCTCCTCCTGGAGGAGCGGGTCACCGAGGCGGGCGGCACCGTGCACTGGGCCCGGGACGCCGCCGAGGCCAACCGGATCGTGGCCGACCTGGTGAAGGCCACCGGCGAGACCGAGGTCGTCAAGGTCAAGTCGATGGCCACCCAGGAGATCGGGCTGAACGAGGCGCTGGCCGAGGAGGGCATCACCGCGTACGAGACCGACCTGGCCGAGCTGATCGTCCAGCTCGGCGACGACCGGCCCTCGCACATCCTGGTCCCGGCCATCCACCGCAACCGGTCGGAGATCCGCGACATCTTCCGGCGCGAGATGCCGGGCGTCCCCGAGGGGCTGTCGGACTCCCCCGCCGAGCTGGCCGAGGCCGCCCGCCGCCATCTGCGGGCCAAGTTCCTGTCGGCCAAGGTCGCGGTGTCGGGCGTCAACTTCGCCGTCGCCGACACCGGCACCCTGGTCGTGCTGGAGTCGGAGGGCAACGGGCGGATGTGCCTGACCCTGCCCGAGACGCTGATCTCGGTGATGGGCGTGGAGAAGCTGGTGCCGAGCTGGCGCGACCTGGAGGTCTTCCTCCAGCTGCTGCCGCGCTCGTCGACGGCCGAGCGGATGAACCCCTACACCTCCACCTGGACGGGCAGCACGCCCGGCGACGGGCCGCGCGACTTCCATCTGGTGCTGCTGGACAACGGCCGCACCGCCACGCTGGAGGACGAGGTCGGACGGCAGGCGTTGCGCTGCATCCGCTGCTCGGCCTGCCTGAACGTGTGCCCGGTGTACGCGCGGGCCGGCGGCCACGCGTACGGCTCGCCCTATCCCGGCCCGATCGGCGCGATCCTGTCGCCGCAGATCCGCGGGATCGGCTCGGAGGTGGACGCCTCGCTGCCGTACGCCTCGTCGCTGTGCGGCGCGTGCTTCGACGCGTGCCCGGTCGCCATCGACATCCCCGAGGTGCTGGTCCACCTGCGCGCCCGCGCGGTGGAGGGCTCGCGCAAGCACCCGTTCGAGAAGATGATCATGGGTGCGGCCGGCTGGACGCTGCGCTCCCCGGCCCGGCTCGGAGTGGCGCAGAAGGCCGCGTCGGCCAGCCGGTGGGTGGTCGGCCGCAACGGCCGCATCCGCCGGCTGCCCGGCCCGCTGAAGGCCTGGACCGACACCCGCGACGCGCCCGTGCCACCGCCGGAGTCGTTCCGGGCCTGGTGGGCGCGGACCGACGGCGGCACCAAGGACACCAAGGAAGAGGGCGGCAAGTGAACGCGCGGGAGGAGATCCTCGGGGACATCGAGCGGATCACACCGGGCCGATCCGCCGCCGCTGTCGCCGAGGACTACGCGGCGATCGACCGTTCCTACCTGCGCCGCCACCACGAGGACGGCATCCTCGACCTGCTCGCCGAACGGGTCGCCCACTACCGTGCCACCGTGCGCAAGGTCAGCGCCGAGGAACTGCCGGGCGCGGTGGCGCAGGCGCTGGCGGCCCGTCCCGGCAGGTACGCGGTGCCCGAGGGCCTTCCCGCCGAGTGGCTGTCGGCCATGGACACCGAACGGCTCGCGTTCGATCCCGAGATCGCCGGCCTGGACGGGCTCGCGGGCACGGTGACCGGCTGCGCCGTCGCCATCGCCGAGACCGGGACGATCGTCCTCGACCACGGCCCCGGGCAGGGACCGCGCGCGCTGACGCTGGTCCCCGACTACCACCTGATCGTGGTCACCGCGGACCAGATCACCGCCGACGTCCCCGAGGGGCTGGAACGGCTCGACCCGCGCCGTCCGCTGACCTTCGTGTCGGGCCCGTCCGCGACCAGCGACATCGAACTGTCCCGGGTCGAGGGCGTGCACGGCCCGCGCGCCCTCGAAGTCCTCCTCGTCCTCTGAACGGCGCACACCCATGAACTCCCTCCCCTCGGACGGCGCGTCCTTCGCCGCCGTCGACCTCGGCGCGTCCAGCGGGCGCGTGATGGCCGCCCGGATCGGCCCGGGAACGCTCGACCTCACCGAGGTGCGCCGCTTCCCCAACCGGCCCGTCCGGGCGGGCGGCACCCTGCACTGGGACATCCTCGGCCTGTACGGCAACGTCCTGGACGGCCTGCGCGCGGCCCCGCCCGGCCTGGTCTCGGTGGGCATCGACTCGTGGGCCGTCGACTACGGCCTGCTGGACGAGAACGGCGCGCTGCTCGGCAACCCCGTCCACTACCGCGACTCCCGGACCGACGGGGTCATGGAACGGGTCCGCGACGAGGCCGGCGACGACCTGCTCTACGGGGTGTCGGGCCTGCAGTTCCTGCCGTTCAACACGGTCTTCCAGCTGCTGGCCGAGGGGACGAACCTGGACCGGGCCCGGACCCTGCTGCTCATCCCCGACCTCCTCGCGTACTGGCTGACCGGCGAGATCGGCGCCGAGCGCACCAACGCCTCCACCACCGGGCTGCTCGACGTCCGCGAGGGCACCTGGTCGCGCCCGCTGCTCGAGCGGCTCGGCCTGCCGGGCGGCCTGCTGCCCGCGCTGCGCGAGCCGGGCGATCTCATCGGCACGCCGCGTCCGGATGTGGCCGCCGAGACGGGTGTGCCGCCAGGGCTCGCGGTGACGGCGGTGGCCTCCCACGACACCGCGTCCGCCGTCGCCGCCGTCCCCGCGACCGGTGACCGCTTCGGGTACATCTCCTGCGGTACGTGGTCGCTGGTCGGGGTCGAACTGCCGGCGCCCGTCCTGAGCCAGGAGAGCCTCAAGGCCAACTTCACCAACGAGGGCGGCATCGACGGGACGGTCCGCTACCTGCGCAACGTGATGGGCCTGTGGCTGCTGCAGGAATCGCTGCGCACGTGGGGCTCCCCCGACCTCGCGTCCCTGCTGGCCGAGGCCGAGCACGTCCCGGGGCTGCGCTCGCTCATCGACCCCGACGACCCGGAGTTCCTGCCGCCGGGCGACATGCCCGCCCGGATCGCGGCGCACTGCGTGCGGCACGGGTTTCCCCAGCCCGGGACGCGTGCGGAGATCGTACGGTGCGTGCTCGACAGCCTCGCGCTGGCGCACCGCCGCACCCTGCGCGAGGCGGTGCGGCTGTCGGGCCGCGAGGTCGAGGTCGTCCATCTCGTCGGCGGCGGCAGCCGCAACGACCTGCTGTGCCGCCTCACCGCCGACGCCTGCGGGCTGCCCGTCGTGGCCGGCCCGGTCGAGGCGACCGCGCTGGGCAATGTTCTCGTCCAGGCGCGCGCGCACGGCGTCGTCCAGGGGCAGGCGGAGATGCGCGATCTGGTCGCGCGGACCCAGCGGTTGCGCCGGTACGAGCCGCGCGGCGACGCCGCCGCCTGGACCGCCGCCGCGTCCCGCCTCGCCTGATCCACTCCCGCCTTGGTCGACGCGTGGGGGGGGGGGCCGGGGGGGGGGCCGGGGAGCCCTCGGAACGGTCCCGGCG
>NZ_JBIRAW010000066.1:0-10663 GCF_044326315.1 Actinomadura sp. 9N407
CCCTGCCGTCCCCGCCCACCCCGCCACGAGTCAACACCCTGGGCGGGCGGTGAACGTAGGTGGAGACCTGCGAGGATCTGATCGCCCGCCGAAGAGGGCGTTCAACGCCCGACGCCAAGGGAGTCGCAATGAGCACAGTGTTCGGTGTCTCGACGTTCGTGACCGATGAGGGGATCGGGCCTGCGCAGCTGGGCCGGGCGCTGGAGGAGCGGGGGTTCGGCTCGCTGTACGTGGCCGAGCACACCCATATCCCGGTGAAGCGCGAGTCCCCGTGGCCCGGGGGCGCCGAGCTGCCGCGCAAGTACTACCGGACGCTCGACCCGATCGTGACGCTGACGGCCGCGGCCGCGGTGACCGAGCGGCTGGAGGTCGGGACGGGGATCGCGCTGGTCATCCAGCGCGATCCGATCATCCTGGCCAAGGAGATCGCCTCGCTGGACCTGATCTCGGGCGGCCGCGCGGTGCTGGGCGTGGGCGCGGGCTGGAACCGCGAGGAGATGCGCAACCACGGCACCGACCCGAAGAGCCGGACGCGGCTGCTGAACGAGCGGGTCCGCGCGATCCGGGCCTTGTGGACCGAGGACGAGGCCGAGTTCCACGGGGAGTTCGTCGACTTCGATCCGGTCCACCTGTTCCCCAAGCCGGTGCGGAAGCCGCATCCGCCGATCATGATCGGCGGTTCCGGGCCGACCACGTTCGACCGGGTGCTGGAGATCGGGGACGGCTGGATGCCGATCTACGGCCGCGACACCGGCGCGCTGGGCCGCCGGATCGCCGAACTGCGCGAGCGGGCCGGGAGGCGGGTACCGGTGACGATGTTCGGCGTGCCGGCCAAGGCGGCGGCGGTGGCCGAGCTGGACGCGGCGGGCGTCGACCAGGTGCTGTTCAACCTCGAGACGCTGAACGAGGCGGACACGCTGAGCACGCTCGACCGGCTGGCTGGCCTGCTCTGATCAGTAGGCTTTCCCCCGTGACGAGTGAACAGCTGTGACGACGGGTGCAGGGATGAGTTTTCCGTGGGGTTCCGGGACCGCGACCGGGGTCGGTTCGTACCCCGGCCAGGATCCGGCCGAGGCGCTGCGGACCGTGCTCGGCGAGGTGCCCGAGCTGCCGCACCTGCCCGAGCTGCCGGCCCGGGGGGTCGGTGCCGACATGATCGGCCGTACGGCCGGGCTGCTGGTCGAGCTGCCGGTGCACGTGGAGCCCTCCGGCTGGCGGTTCTCCGACCGGCCGGGCCGCGACACCCAGCGCAGCTGGGACTTCCTGGCCCGCGACCTGGACGTGATGGAGGAGCTGGCGGAGGGGCACGACGGCCCGTTCAAGATCCAGGTCTGCGGTCCCTGGACGCTGGCCGGGACCATCGAGCTGCGGCACGGTGACCGCGCGCTGAAGGACCCGGGCGCCGTACGCGACCTGACCGCCTCGCTGGCCGAGGGTGTGTCGCGGCACGTGGCGGACGTGCGGCGGCGGCTCCCGCACGCGCAGATCCTGCTGCAGATCGACGAGCCGGGGCTTCCCGCCGCGCTGGCCGGGCGAGTGCCGACCGCCAGTGGCTTCTCGGTGCTGGCGGCGGTCGAGGCGCCGGTGGCCGAGCAGGGCCTGCGCGAGGTGATCGAGGCGGCCGGCGACGCGTACCCGATCGTGCACTGCTGTGCCTCCCGGGTCCCGTACGGGCTGCTGCGCGGTGCCGGGGCCAAGGCGATCTCGTTCGACCTCGCGGTGGTGCCCCGGCGCGACGAGGATGCGATCGGCGAGGTCATCGACGCGGGGATCGGGCTGCTGGCCGGTGCCGTGCCCGCCACGGACCCGGTGCCCCCGAAGACCTCGGCGCGCGGTGCCAGGAAGGCGCCGCCGTCGCTGGAGGCGACCGCCGCGCCCGTACGGGAGCTGTGGCGGCGGCTGGGGTTCCCGGCGGAGGCGCTTGCCGCGCAGGTCGTGATCACGCCGGCGTGCGGCCTGGCCGGGGCGTCGCCCCGGTACGTACGGTCGGCCCTGAAGCGCAGCCGCGAGACCGCCCGGATGCTGTACGAAGCGGCCGAATAGTCCGGCCTGGACGGGGCGGCCGGCGGCACGGCGCGCACGCCAGAATGGGGGCATGACCGTGAGCGAAGCTGTTCCCAGCGGGTCGCCGGACGGGCCGGCGGCGGCGGCCCGGCGGCATCAGGAGCTGAGCCGGGAGGTCGACGAGGCCAACTACCGGTACTACGTGCTCGACGATCCGACGCTGAGCGATGCCGGCTACGACCGGCGGATGCGCGAGCTGCAGGCGCTGGAGGACGAGTACCCGGAGCTGGCCACGCCCGACTCGCCGACGCAGAAGGTCGGCGCGCCGATCACCACGGACTTCGCCACCGTCGAGCATCTGGAACGGATGCAGAGCCTCGACAACGCGATGAGCGACGACGAGCTGGCGTCCTGGGACGACCGGGTGGTCCGCGAAGCCGGCAAGATCGCCGCCTATCTGTGCGAGCCGAAGATCGACGGCCTGGCGATCGCGCTCGTGTACGAGAACGGCCGGTTCGTCCGAGCGATCACCCGGGGGGACGGGCGGACCGGCGAGGACGTCACGTTCAACGTCCGGACGATCGCGACCGTACCGGAGCGGCTGGCCGGTGAGGGCTGGCCGGAGCTGCTGGAGGTACGCGGCGAGATCTTCCTGACCGTCGAGGGGTTCGAGCAGGTCAACGCCGTCCAGGCGGAGGCGGGCAAGGAGCCGTTCGCCAACCCGCGCAACGCCGCCGCCGGATCGCTGCGGCAGAAGGACCCGCGGGTCACCGCGCAGCGGCCGCTGGACATGCTGGTGCACGGCTTCGGTGCCTGGCGCGGCGGGACGCAGCCCGACAGCCAGGCCGGGGCGTACGAGCTGATGCGCGAGTGGGGGCTGCCGGTCAGCGATCGCTACAGGATCGTCGAGGACCTGGACGCGGTCCGCGCGTACATCGAGCACAACGGCGAGCACCGGCACGACACCGCGTACGAGATCGACGGCGTGGTGGTCAAGGTCGACCAGTTCCCGCTGCAGCGCCGGCTCGGCTCGACGTCGCGGGCGCCGCGCTGGGCGATCGCCTGGAAGTACCCGCCGGAGGAGGTCAACACCCGGTTGCTCGACATCAAGGTCGGGGTCGGCCGTACCGGGCGGGTCACGCCGTACGGGGTGATGGAGCCGGTCACGGTCGCGGGGTCGACGGTCACGTACGCGACGCTGCACAACGCGAGCGAGGTCGAGCGCAAGGGCGTTCTGATCGGCGACACGGTGGTGCTGCGCAAGGCGGGCGACGTGATCCCCGAGATCGTGGCGCCGGTGAGCGGGCTGCGGGACGGCTCCGAGCGCCGGTTCGAGATGCCGGAGACCTGCCCCGAGTGCGGCACGACGCTGGCGTACGAGAAGGAGGGCGACGCCGACATCCGCTGCCCGAACGCGCAGTTCTGCCCGGCGCAGTTGCGCGAGCGGCTCTTCTTCGTGGCGGGCCGCAAGGTGCTGGACATCGAGGTGCTCGGGTACGTCGCGGCGACCGCGCTGACCCAGCCGCTGGAGCCGTCCGATCCGCCGGTGCGGAACGAGGGCGACCTGTTCCATCTGACCGTGGAGCGGCTGCTGCCGATCAAGACGGTGGTCCGCGAGCAGCGCACCGGGCTGCCGAAGATCGACGAGAAGACGGGCGAGGAGAAGGTCGTGACCTTCTTCGCCAACAAGGAGGGGCGGCCCAAGAGGACCGTCGAGATCCTCTTCAGCGAGCTGGAGAAGGCCAAGGCGCAGCCGCTGTGGCGGGTGCTGACCGGGCTGTCGATCCGGCATGTCGGCCCGGTGGCCGCGCAGGACCTGGCCCGCGAGATGCGGTCGATGGACGCGATCCGGTCGGCGACCGAGGAGGAGCTGGCGGCGGTCGACGGGATCGGCCCCACGATCGCGAGCTCCATCAAGCGCTGGTTCGAGGTCGACTGGCACCAGGAGATCGTGCGCAAGTGGGCCGAGGCGGGCGTCCGGATGGAGGACGAGGGGTCCGCCGCGCCGCAGCCGCTCAAGGGCGTCACCGTGGTGATCACCGGGACGATGGAGGAGTTCAGCCGGGACTCGGCGACCGAGGCGGTGCAGGGTCTGGGCGGCAAGGTCACCGGGTCGGTGTCGAAGAAAACGGGCTTCGTGGTGGTGGGGGACAGCCCAGGGTCCAAATACGACAAAGCCGTCAAGCTGGGCGTGCCGGTCCTGGATGAGGCCGGATTCCGGGTACTGCTGGCCGAAGGGCCGGATGCGGCCACGGCCGTGACGCTCAGCGGGGACGCATGACCGGGGTGTGGTCGTTACACGGTTAACCAGGTTATGGTTACCCAGTGGTACAGTTCCGCTACCCAGGGGCTGCATCCTAGGGCAGAATGGGAATAACGGAACGTACCCAACCGGTTTCGCGAAGTTGAGTGAAGGTCGTACTCTCCCTGACATCACGACTCACCAGAACCTCCGGCCGTCACACCGGGAAGCGGACCTTCACCTCGTAGCGGCCGCGGTCCGGGGCCGGAGGACGGCCCTCGTACTCCCCCCGAGGATGTGATGAAGGACCCGAACAACACGCGGAACACGATGCCGCGCCAGGGTTCACCACTGTGGATCTACTTCGTGGTGGTGGTCCTGCTGGGCGCCGCCGCGTGCGGTACCGCGCTCGCCGGGATGTCCGGAGCCGAGATCGACGCGCTGGTGCGCAATCCGGTCTTCTGGATCCTGGCCTGCTTCATCGTGTTCGGCGAGCTGCGGCCGATCATCACGCCCGGCTCGACCGAGAACAACGGCGCGACGACCTCCACCACGTTCGCGTTCGCCGCGCTGCTGTACGCCGGGCTGCCGATCGCCGCCGTCCTGCAGGCCGTCGCCGCCGCGACATGCGGGATCCTGCGCGGCCGCAGCCCGCACCGGATCGCCTTCAACGTCGCCCAGTACACCCTTGCGCTGGGCGCGGCCCAGCTGGTGCTGCGGCTGTTCGGGGTGCACGCCGACCCGATCGCGCTCTGGGTGCCCGAGGGCACCGACCTGATCGCCATCGCGGTGGCCGGCACCGCCTACTTCGTCTGCAACGACCTGCTGGTCGGCGTCGCCGTCGCGCTGCACGAGCGGGTCTCGCTGCTCAAGGCCGTCCGCTGGGACCTCGGCTACCAGGTCCTGGTGCATCTGGCGCTGCTCGGGCTGGCCCCGCTGATGGTCGTGGCGATGGACCGCTCGGCCGCGTTCGTCCCGCTGATCGTGCTGCCGTTCATCGCGGTCTACCTCAACGCCTCGGTCTCGGTACGGCGCGAGCACCAGGCCCTGCACGACGGGCTCACCGGCCTGCCCAACCGCAAGCTGCTGATCGTACGGACCGAGGAGGCCCTCGCCGAAGCGCGCGGCGCGGGCGCGCGGGCCGCCGGCACGTCCAGGGCCCCCTTCCTGGCGGGGCTGCTGCCGTTCGCGAACGGACTGGCCGGTGCCGCCCGCCGGAACAAGGACGCCGACGGGACGAGCCGGCGCGCCGGGCTGTTCCTGCTCGACCTGGACCGGTTCAAGGAGGTCAACGACACCCTCGGCCACCCCACCGGCGACCGCCTGCTGCAGCTCGTCGCGCACCGCCTCACCCACAGCGTGCGGCCCGGCGACCTGGTCGCGCGGCTCGGCGGCGACGAGTTCGCGATCCTGCTGCCCACGATCCGGGACGCCGCCGCCGCCCGCGAGGTCGCGGCCCGGATGCGGGCCGCGCTCAGCGAGCCGGTACGGCTGGACGGCATGTCGTTCGATCTGGAGGCCAGCGTCGGGATCGCGCTGTTCCCCGACCACGCCCCCGACTTCGAGCTGCTGCTGCAGCGCGCCGACGTCGCGATGTACAACGCCAAGGCCAGCCGCAACGGCGTCGAGATCTACTCCTCCGCCAACGACCGCAACTCGCCCGCCCGCCTCACCATGCTCGGCGACCTGCGCCGCGCGGTCGACCGCGGCGAGCTGGAGCTGCACTACCAGCCCAAGATCTCCCTGCACGACGGCCAGCTGGTCGGCATGGAGGCCCTGGTGCGCTGGCGGCACCCCGACAAGGGGCTGCTCGGCCCCGAGCACTTCCTGCCGATCGCCGAGCAGACGTACCTGATGCGCTCGATCACCCACTACGTGGTGGAGGCCGCGCTCACGCAGGCCGCCGCGTGGTGGCGCGAGGACCTGACCGTCCAGGTGGCGGTGAACGCCTCCGGCCGCGACCTGCTCGACACCGGCCTCACCGAGGCGATCGAGTCCGGTCTGCTGCAGCGGGGGCTGCCCGCCGCGGCCCTGCAACTGGAGATCACCGAGCGGATCCTGATGAACGAGCCCGCGTACGCCTCCGAGACCGTGAGCGCGCTGGCGGCCCTCGGCATCCCGCTCAGCCTGGACGACTTCGGTACGGGCTACTCCTCGCTGGTCCGGCTCAAGCGGATGCCGGTCGAGGAGATCAAGATCGACGCCTCGTTCATCCAGCGGATCGCCGACTCGTCCGACGACGCGGTGATCGTACGCTCGATCGTCGATCTGGCCCGCACGCTCGGGCTGCGCACCGTGGCCGAGGGCGTGGAGGAGGCACGCACGGCGGTGCTGCTGCGCGAGATGGGCTGCGACGCGGCCCAGGGCTGGCACTTCGGCCGCCCGATGGAGGCCGCCGCCGCCACCGACTGGCTGCGCGGCGGTGTGGAACGTGCCCCCGAGCCAGCGGCCTGAGCCTTCGTTGAGTAGGTGCGGCTGTCAGTAGGTACGGCGGTCAGTAGGGACGGCGCGGAGGGTCCTCGTAGTACGGGTCCTGGCGTACGGGCGGCGGGACCCTGCGGCGGGCCATGCTGAGCCGGACGATCCCGATGATCAGGCCGACCAGCCCGCCGATCATGAGGATGATGCCGACCACCCGGAGATCGATACCGCTGATATCGATGTCCACCGCGTAGGCCAGGATCGCACCGATGATGATCAGGGCGAGACTGCCGCCGATGGTCATGGCGCATGCTCCTCTCGTCGTCCCCCGGACGTCCCCGTTCTGCCCCGCCCGGCCCGGGGGAAACGAGGGAAAGCGTACATATCACCCACCGTGCCCGGCCGGTTCCACGTCGCCCGCGCCTCGGCCCCGCCGTACGCGCGGGCGGTAAAGCGGTCGGCCGGGCGGGACGCGCGCAATAGGATGGCCTCGAATCCCAATCCACCCGTAGAAACGGTTGTCACATGTCCGCCATCACCCGTGACGAGGTGGCCCACCTCGCCCGGCTGTCCCGGCTGGCGCTGGGCGACGACGAGCTCGACCGTCTCGCCACGCAGCTGGACCAGATCATCTCCGCGGTCGCCCGGGTACAGGAGGCCACGGCGGAGGACATCCCGCCGACCTCGCACGCGCTGCCGCTGACCAACGTCTACCGGGCCGACGAGGTCCGCCCCTCGCTCACGCCGGAGCAGGCCCTGTCGGGCGCCCCGGCGGCCGAGGAGCAGCGCTTCCGCGTACCCCGGATCCTGGACGAGGAAGCATGAGCGGGCGGGAGGGAAGGCGGCGCCTCGAGGCGCCCCGGACGCCCGCAGGGGGAGCAGCATGAGCGGGGAGGGCGGCATGAGCGGGAGCAACGGTGACCTGGCGGGGCGGACCGCGGCGGAGCTGGCGGAGCTGATCGCCTCCGGGCAGACCTCGTCGGCAGAGGTCGCGCGGGCGCATCTGGACCGGGTGGCGGCCGTCGACGGCAAGGTGCACGCGTTCCTGCACGTGGACGAGGAGACGGTGCTGGCGCAGGCGCGCCGGGTCGACGAGCGGCTCGCCGCCGGCGAGGACCTCGGTCCGCTGGCCGGGGTACCGATCGCGCACAAGGACGTGTTCACCACCACGGACATGCCCACCACCGCCGGCTCCAAGATCCTTGAGGGCTGGCGGCCGCCGTACGACTCGACCGTGACCGCGCGGCTGCGCGAGGCGGGGCTGGTCATCCTCGGCAAGACCAACATGGACGAGTTCGCGATGGGCTCGTCCACCGAGAACAGCGCCTACGGCGTGAGCCGCAACCCGTGGGACCTCGACCGGATCCCCGGCGGCTCCTCGGGCGGCTCGTCGGCCGCGGTCGCCGCGTACCAGGCGCCGCTGGCGACCGGTACCGACACCGGCGGCTCGATCCGGCAGCCGGCGGCGGTGACCGGGATCGTGGGCACCAAGCCCACCTACGGCGGCTCCTCCCGGTACGGGGTGATCGCGTTCGCGTCCTCGCTCGACACGCCGGGACCGTTCGCGCGCAACGTGCTGGACGCGGCGCTGCTGCACGAGGCGTTCTCCGGGCATGACCGGATGGACTCCACCTCGATCGACCAGGCCGTACCGCCGGTCGTCGAGGCCGCCCGCCGCGCCGACGTGGCCGGGATGCGGGTCGGCGTCGTCAAGGAGTTCGCCACCGGCGAGGGCGCCCAGGCCGGCGTGCTGGCCCGCTTCAACGAGGCGGTCGAGCTGCTGGAGTCGCTGGGGGCCAAGGTCGTCGAGGTGTCCTGCCCCAACTTCACCTACGCGCTGCCCGCGTACTACCTGATCGCGCCGTCGGAGGCCTCGTCCAACCTGGCCCGCTTCGACGCGATGCGGTACGGGCTGCGGGTCGGCGACGACGGGACGCGCAGCGCCGAGGAGGTCATGGCGCTGACCCGGGCCGAGGGCTTCGGCCCCGAGGTCAAGCGGCGGATCATGCTGGGCACCTACGCGCTGTCGTCGGGCTACTACGACGCCTACTACGGCAAGGCGCAGCAGGTCAGGACGCTGATCTCGCGCGACTTCGCGACCGCGTACGAGCAGGTGGACGTGCTGGTCTCGCCGACCACGCCGACCACCGCGTTCCCGATCGGCGAGCGCGCCGACGACCCGATGGCGATGTACCTGGCCGACCTGTACACGATCCCGAGCAACCTGGAGGGCAACCCCGGGATCTCGGTACCGTGCGGGCTGGCGGACGAGGACGGACTGCCGGTCGGCCTGCAGATCATGGCCCCGGTGATGCACGACGACCGGGTGTACCGGGTGGGCGCCGCCGTCGAGCGGGCCCTGGAAGACCGTTGGGGCGGCCCGCTGCTGGCCAAGGCCCCCGAACTGGTGGAGGCGGCCAAGTGACGACCCCGACGCTGATGCCGTACGACGAGGCGCTGGCGCGGTTCGAGCCGGTGCTGGGCATCGAGACCCACATCGAGCTGGGCACCGAGTCCAAGATGTTCTGCGGCTGCCCGACCGGGTTCGGCGCCGAGCCCAACACCCAGGTCTGCCCGGTCTGCCTGGGCATGCCCGGGGCGCTGCCGGTGACCAACCGCGCCGCGATCGAGGGCATCATCAAGATCGGCCTGGCGCTGAACTGCGACATCGTCGAGTGGTGCCGGTTCGCCCGGAAGAACTACTTCTATCCGGACATGCCGAAGAACTTCCAGATCTCGCAGTACGACGAGCCGCTGTGCGTCGAAGGCCACCTGGACGTCCAGGTCGAGGGCGAGACGTACCGGATCGAGATCGAGCGCGTCCACATGGAGGAGGACACCGGCAAGTCGCTGCACGTCGGCGGCGCCACCGGCCGCATCCATGGCGCCGACCACTCGCTGGTCGACTACAACCGGGCCGGCATCCCGCTGGTGGAGATCGTCACCAAGCCGATCCCCGCGACCGGCGAGAAGGCGCCGCTGGTGGCCAAGGCGTACGCCACCGAGCTGCGCGAGCTGGTCCGCTCGCTGAACGTCTCCGACGTCCGGATGGAGCAGGGCTCGATGCGCTGCGACGTCAACGTCTCGCTGATGCCGCGCGGCGCCACCGAGTGGGGCACCAGGACCGAGACCAAGAACGTCAACTCGCTGCGCTCGATCGAACGCTCCGTACGGTCGGAGATCGAGCGGCAGGCGGGCGTGCTGGACGCGGGCGGCCGGATCGTCCAGGAGACCCGGCACTTCCACGAGGACACCGGCGCGACCACCAGCGGGCGGAGCAAGGAAGAGGCCCAGGACTACCGCTACTTCCCCGAGCCCGACCTGGTGCCGATGGCACCGGCCCGGGAGTGGGTGGAGGAGCTGCGCGCGACGCTGCCCGAGCTGCCCGCCGCGCGCCGCGCCCGGGTCCAGCAGGAGTGGAAGCTCTCCGACATGGAGCTGCGCGACGTCGTCAACGCCGGCGCGCTCGACCTGATCGAGGAGACGATCCAGGCGGGCGCCGACGCGGGCGCGGCCCGCAAGTGGTGGATGAACGACCTGTCCCGCCGCGCCACCGAGGACCGGGTGGAGCTGGCCGAGCTGCCGATCACCCCGGAGCAGGTGGCCCGGATCCAGGCGATGGTGACCGCCGGGGAGCTCAACGACAAGCTGGCCCGCCAGGTGTTCACCGGTGTCCTGGACGGCGAGGGCACGCCGGACGAGGTGGTCGCCGCCCGCGGCCTCAAGGTCGTCAGCGACGACGGCGAGCTGGTCGCGATCATCGACCAGGTGATCGCCGACAACCCGGACGTGGTCGACAAGATCCGCGGCGGCAAGGCCAGCGCCGTGGGCGCGCTGATCGGCCCGATCATGAAGGCCACCCGAGGCCAGGCCGACGCCGGCAGAGCCCGCCAGCTCATCCTGGAACGCCTCGGCGTCTCCTAGACCGCGCCCGTCCCGTTGACTCGTGGCGTGGTCGCCGTTGTGTGGGGGTCCGGGAGGGGTACACGCCCCGTG
>NZ_JBIRAW010000067.1:0-6472 GCF_044326315.1 Actinomadura sp. 9N407
CCGTGCTGTTCACCAGTTTCATGATGGGCGAGATGGCGGCGTCCACCCTGTTCCGGGGGATGGCGTCCGGTACGCGCCACCCGGTGTTCGGGGAGATGTTCCAGCGCATCGGCCGGGACGAGTCGACGTGGGGGATCATTGCCGGATGTCGTGGATGAGGCGGTTCGTTCGATGGGTCGGCTGGACGGTGGCGTACGGGTTCGGGCTCGTGGCGCTGCTGCCGGCCGGCGTCTGGGTCTGGTGGCAGCCCGAACCCGAGGCGCCGGGGACGACGGCGAACGCGCTGTGGGCCCGGCACCAGTGGGTGGGGGAGACGCACAGCGAGCAGGAGTACCGCGACCTCGGCGGGCTGCTCCGCGAGAACGAGATCACCGACGTGTTCTTCCACGCCGGGCCGTTCGAGGCCGACGGCACCGTCCCGCCCGCCAAGTACCGCAACGCCCGGCGGCTGGTCGAGGCCATGCGCGAGCACGCGCCCGGCGTGCGCGCGCAGGCCTACCTCGGGCAGATCCGCAAGGTCGAGGGCCACGGCGTCACCGACCTGGACGATCCGGCCGTACGGCAGCGGGTGCTGAAGACCGACGAGATCTTCCTGGACCTCGGCTTCGACGGCATCCACTACGACTTCGAGCCGATCTACCCCGACGACCAGGCGTTCCTCACCCTGCTGGACAGGACCAGGGAACTGACCCGCTCGCGCGGCAAGCTGCTCTCGGTGGCGATCGAGCAGCTCACCCTCGTCGACCGGGCCCAGCCGGTCTACCGGGCGTTCATCCCGCGCGGCTGGGGACAGCTGCACTACCCGCCGCGCCCCACCAAGGACTTCCTGCGCGCCATCGCCGACCGGTCCGACCAGGTCGCGATCATGACCTACGACGTGTCGCTGCCCACCAAGTCGCTGGCCGGCCGGCACTTCGCCTGGCACACCGAGCAGACCCTCCGCCTCATCGGCGACCGCACCACCGTGTTCATGGGGATCCCCACGTACCGGCCGCTGATGGACTGGGCCGAGGACCTGCCCGTCGCCCTGCGCGGCGTCCGCAGGGGCCTGGACGCACTCGACCGCCCGCCGGCCCGCCCGTACGGCGTCGGCATCTACGCGGGGTGGACGACCGTACCGGACGAATGGCGGTTGTACAGGGCCAACTGGCTGCCGGACGGGTCAGATTAATTTGGCTTTGTCGGTACCTGGCATGCCACGTTCCCATTCTTGTCTTCGCGCAGGTCAAATCCTTGTTGGGTGGACCCGTGCCGCGGGTACGCCACCACAAGACCATCAGGGATGGCACCGGAACGGAGTGGGGGAGCGAGGCCGATGGGCATTCAGCGGATCGCGTGGCAGGAGTCCGACCGCCTGACCGAGCTTTCGGCCGAGTTCGCCGGGTGGCGGATCGGCCGCGGCGGCTCCGGCCACTGGTGGGCCGTCCGCGGCAACGAACTCGTGCGCACACCCGACGTCGACGAACTGCGCGCGCGCCTTAATGAGCTGACCGAAACGAGCTAGCGCAGGTCAGCGGCGCGTTATCCAACCGAGTCCGGGAAGTAGCCGGACTGACCCCGTAACGCGGCATTTGCGTGCCACGATGTGGACAGAGAAGCCGCCCGCCACGCGTACCCCCGAGCGTGTGGCGGGCGGCTCTCCTTTATTGCTTGTGCGAGCCGCGCTCCTCGCCTGGCGGCTCGTCGCTTGTCGCACAAGCGGCTCGCGCTTGCATCGCTTCGCGATCAGCCCTCGATCTCGCCTTCGGCTTCGATCTCGTGCCGGGCCTTCGGGCGCGCTCGCACGCCTGGGGGTCCGCTCGGGCTGAGGTGCCTGCTGAGCTTGCCGGGCCGTGGACGTCCCCCCTCTCCGGTTGAGTCGTGGCGTGTCCGCCTTCACCGCCGGGTGATCCGGGCGAACACGCCACGAGTCGTCGGCGCCGTGTGGTGGGGGTTTCTTGATCGATGTGGGGGCTTCTGGGTCTTGTGGGTTGTTCGGGCTTTGGTGTTGCGTTCTGCGCCCTGTGCTGGTCGTTGCCGGAAGTTTTCCGTCCGGGGGAGGGCGGGACGCCGGTTCCTGAAGGATGTGCCGGGTGAGGCGTCGGCCCAGGTGAGGCCGCCGCTCGCGAACGCGATGAACAGGGCGGTACCGTTCGGGTTATGGCACCCAGCACAATCAGCGGCGCTCCCTTCGGGAGGATGCTGACCGCAATGGTCACGCCGTTCCGGCCCGACGGTGGGGTCGACTACGACGGAGCCGCGCGCCTGGCGACCTATCTGGTCGACGAGCAGCGCCATGACGGCCTCGTCATCAACGGGACGACGGGCGAGTCGCCGACGACGAGCGACGCCGAGAAGGATCGGCTGCTGCGTACGGTGATCGACGCGGTCGGTGACCGGGCCGTCATCGTGGCGGGGGCCGGGACCAACGACACGGCGCACAGCAGGAGCCTCGCGCGGGCCGCCGAGGACGCGGGCGCCGACGGGCTGCTGGTGGTCACGCCGTACTACAACAAGCCTCCGCAGGAGGGGCTGCTGCGCCACTTCACCGAGGTGGCGAGCGCTTCGGGGCTGCCCAACCTGCTGTACGACATTCCCGGGCGCTCGGGGGTACCGATCCTCACCGAGACGCTGCTGCGGCTGGGAGACCACCCGCGCATCGTGGCGGTCAAGGACGCCAAGGGGGACCTGTTCGCGGGCTCGGTCGTGATGGCCGAGAGCGATCTGGTCTTCTATTCGGGGGACGACACGCTCAACCTGCCGTGGCTGTCGGTGGGGGCGGTCGGGTTCGTCAGCGTGGTCGGGCATGTCGTGGGCGCCGACCTTCATGAGATGATCGACGCGTATCTCGCCGGCGACCGGGAACGGGCGCAGCGGATCCATCGGCGGCTGCTACCCGTCGTCACGGCGATCATGACCCGTACGCAGGGCGCCATCGCCGTCAAGGCCGCGCTGAACCTGCTGGGGCTGCCGGGCGGTACGGTGCGCGCACCGCTGGTCGACGCCTCGCTGGAGTTCGCGGCGCGCCTGCGCGAAGATCTGACGATAGGGGGAGTCAAAGTGCCTGAGGTCACCATCCCGGAGGTCGCCCGGTGAGTCATCCTCATCCGGGGCTCTCATCTCCGCCGGCACTGCCCGAGCACGGCCTGCGCATCGTGGCGCTGGGCGGGCTGGGGGAGATCGGCCGCAACATGACCGTCTTCGAGTTCGGCGGGCGGCTGCTGATCGTCGACTGCGGCGTGCTGTTCCCGGAGACCGAGCAGCCCGGCATCGACCTGATCCTGCCCGATTTCGAGTACATCCGAGATCGCCTCGACAAGATCGAGGCGGTCGTCCTGACCCATGGTCACGAGGACCACATCGGGGCGGTTCCCTACCTGCTGCGGGAACGGCCCGACATCCCCATGGTGGGATCCAAACTGACGCTGGCGCTGCTGGAGGCCAAGCTCACCGAGCACCGGATCAAGCCGGTCACGGTGGAGGTCAAGGAGGGCGACCGGCGTTCCTTCGGGACGTTCGACTGCGAGTTCCTGTCGGTCAACCACTCCATCCCCGACGCGCTGGCGGTCGCGATCCGCACGCCGGCGGGCCTGGTGCTGGGCACCGGCGACTTCAAGATGGACCAGCTGCCGCTGGACGGCCGGCTGACCGACCTGGGCGGGTTCGCCCGGCTGGGCGCCGAGGGCATCGATCTGCTGATGTCCGACTCCACCAACGCCGAGGTCCCCGGGTTCGTCACCAGCGAGCGCAACATCGGCCCGGTGATCGACGATGTGTTCCGTACGGCGCAGGAGCGGATCATCGTCGCCTGCTTCGCCTCGCACATCCACCGGGTCCAGCAGGTACTGGACGCGGCGGTGGCCAACCGGCGCAAGGTGTGCTTCGTCGGCCGTTCGATGGTGCGCAACATGGGCGTCGCCCGCGAGCTCGGCTACCTGACCGTGCCCGAAGGGCTGATGGTCGACGCCAAGCAGCTCGACGACGTGGCGCCCGACCGGCTGGTGCTGGTCTGCACCGGGTCGCAGGGGGAGCCGATGTCGGCGCTCTCCCGGATGGCCAACCGCGACCACCAGATCCGGATCACCGAGCGTGACACGGTGATGCTGGCCTCGTCGATGATCCCGGGCAACGAGACCTCGATCAACAGGGTCATCAACGGGCTCACCCGGTGGGGCGCCCGCGTGGTGCACAAGGGCAACGCGCTGGTGCACGTCTCCGGGCACGCGCCGGCGGGCGAGCTGCTGTACGTGCTCAACATGACCAAGCCGGGCAACTTCATGCCCATCCACGGCGAGTGGCGGCACCTGCGGGCGCACGCCAAGCTGGCCGCGCTCACCGGTGTCCCCGACGACAACATCGTCATCGCCGAGGACGGCGTGGTGGTCGACCTGGTGGACGGTCACGCCTCGATCGTCGGCGCGGTCCCGGCCGGGTACGTCTACGTCGACGGGCTGTCGGTCGGCGAGGTCACCGAGACCTCGCTGAAGGACCGCCGGATCCTGGGCGAGGAGGGCTTCATCTCCATCGTGGTGGGGATCGACTCGACCTCGGGCAAGATCGTGGTGGGCCCGGAGGTGCACGCCCGCGGGGCCGGTATCCAGAACGAGGACTTCGCCGAGATCATTCAGCGGATCGAGGCCGTCGTACAGGAGACCGGCGCCAACGGCGTCAACGACCTGCACCAGCTCAACCAGCTGGTGCGCCGTACGGCGGGCAAGTGGGTCAGCGACAACTACCGCCGCCGCCCGATGATCATCCCGGTGGTCGTGGAGATCTAGCATTCCGGACAGGCTGGTTTTCCGGACAGACTGGGCGTTTCCGGGTCAGGCAACACGCCGCCCCGCCTTCCGGGAACCGGCAGGGTCCTTGGTTAGTCTCATCAGCATGGCCACACGTGCGTCCGGGGGAGCGAAGGCGTCGTCCCGTACCCGGTCCGGCGCCGGTGGTGCCCGCAAGCCCGCGGGCACGGCCGCCCGCAAGCGCCCCAGCGGCGCCGCCAAGGGAGGCGGCGCCGGGGGCGGGGGCCGCGGCTCCGGCAAGGGGCGCCCCCCGCGGAAGCCCGATCCGATCCCGCAGCTGTTCGTCGGCTTCTTCAAGCTGATCTTCAAGCTCTACCATCTGGCCGCGGTGGCGGTCGGGTCGGTCTTCCGCGCCTACGGCCGCGGTGCCCGCGGGCTGGACGCCGAGCACCAGCGCGACGGGCTCGGGCTGGCGCTGCTGGGCACCGCGATCGTGCTGGCGTCGGTCACCTGGTTCCGGCCCGACGGCGTCGTGACGGTCGCGCTGGAGCAGGTCGTCCGCGGCGGGCTGGGCGTGATGGCGATGGCGCTGCCGGTGCTGCTGGCCGTGCTCGCCTGGCGCACGCTGCGGCATCCCGAGCACAACGAGGACACCGGCCGCATCGTCATCGGGCTGACCGCGCTGGGCGTGGGCGTGATGGGCGTCGTGCACATCGCCGCCGGCGGGCCCGCTCCGGCCCGCGACATGGCCGGGGTACGGGAGGCCGGCGGAGTGGTCGGCTGGCTGTCGTCGGCCCCGCTGGAGACGGCGCTGAGCGGCTGGGTGGCCGTGCCGCTGCTGATCCTGCTGTCCGGCTTCGGGCTGCTGGTCGTGACCGCGACCCCGATCGCCCGCGTGCCCGAGCGCGTCACCGACCTGTGGGCCGTCGCCACGCTCCAGGGCCGCCCGTCGCGGCCCGCACCGGAGACCGGCGACGCCGCCGGGATCGAGGAGGCGGCGCCCAAGCCCAAGCGGCGCCGCAAGTCCAAGAAGGACGCCGACGCCGACGGTGGCGAGCCCGGCGAGGGCGAGCTGGAGGTCGGTGAGCACTCCCGGCCGTACGACACGCCCGTGCTGGAGGAGGAGCCGGCCAAGAAGGGCAAGGGCACCCGCGATCTGGCCGACGAGCTCTTCGAGCCTGATCCGTTCGGTCCCGAAGGCCCGCCGCCCGAGCCCGGCGACGTGGACGACGCCGAGCCGGTGACGATCGTCGAACCGCCCGGCCGCAAGACCCCCGACCCGACACCGGCGCCGCGCCGCGTGGAGCAGCTGCCGCTGTCGTCGTCCGGGGAGATCTACGAGCTGCCCGATCCGGCGCAGCTGCGGCCCGGCAGCATCTCCAAGCCGCGGACCAAGGCCAACGACACGGTGGTCAAGGCGCTCAGCGGGGTGCTGGAGCAGTTCGACATCGACGCGCAGGTCACCGGGTTCACCCGGGGGCCGACGA
The DNA here is from genome assembly GCF_044326315.1 of Actinomadura sp. 9N407. Lineage (NCBI taxonomy): Bacteria > Bacillati > Actinomycetota > Actinomycetes > Streptosporangiales > Thermomonosporaceae > Actinomadura > Actinomadura sp. 9N407. The sequence goes on from NZ_JBIRAW010000067.1 coordinate 6,206, forward strand.
TCACCCGGTACGAGATCGAGCTGGGCCCGGCGGTCAAGGTCGAGAAGGTCACCGCGCTGACCCGCAACATCGCGTACGCGGTCAAGAGCGCCGATGTCCGGATCATCTCCCCGATCCCCGGCAAGTCGGCCATAGGGGTCGAGATCCCGAACGTCGACAAGGACATCGTCAGCCTCGGGGACGTGCTGCGGTCGCCGGCCGCGACCAACGAGCACCATCCGATGATCGTGGGGCTGGGCAAGGACGTCGAGGGCCGCACGGTGGTGG
>NZ_JBIRAW010000068.1:0-5997 GCF_044326315.1 Actinomadura sp. 9N407
GACGTCCGTGTCTGGATCAACGAGTGGAACGCCGACCCCAAGCCGTTCGTGTGGACAAAACACGCCGACGACATCCTCGAAACCCTCGCCACATACTGCCAACTAATTAACGACTCGGGACACTAGCTGGGCGCCGTTCGCGCGGGAGCACCCTCCGGGTCGGTGCGTCTGCTAACGCGGGTGCTAACAATCCGCCTGGACGATTTTGGACGGGCGTGGAACCGGCGGGTGCCCAAAAGTAGTGTCGATCAGGCCAGGGGACGACTGTGGACGGGTGTGGATCTTGTTCGTGAGACTCGTAATGAACAGGTCGTAATGCCTGGCATGCTCTCCCAATGCTGTACTTCACCGAGACCGGCTGGGTTGCGAGCTTTTCCGGAGGCGGGAGCCCAGGCACCGACACCGCCGTTGGGCGTATACGGCGTGTAGAGAGTTGGGATCCGGCAACCGGCATGGCGCTCATCGTTGACCCGAAGCAAGGCCGGCTGCGGCCCGTTACGGACTGGGAGGACTTCGCCGGGCTGGAGCAAGCTGAGCGAGTGATCGCTTCGCTACCCGGCGGCGGATGGCAAGCCCACTGGAAGGACGAGGGCGGCGAACCTCTGACACAGCCGATCTTGGCGTGGCTCATTGCTGCAAGCGGACGCGCGACGCCTGTCACCATCGACACCAGTGGATATGAGGACGAGTTAGAGCTAGGCGAACCTGACTACCTACTCGCACCTGGCGAAGCCCCAGAGGCCCGTGAGAGTCGCCGGTGAGGTTTCGCGGGAGACACGTCCGGCCCTGCCGCTCGGGGCTGTATCCGGCAGTCCCCGAGTGGGCGACGAGTAGGAAGGAAGCGTCCAGGTCAGCGTGGAGGCGGCGGGCAATTAGCGGGCAATTAGCCAGGGTGATCTAGGGGCACTCACGGTCGCTCGCGGCTGGGCCCGGCGGCCAGGTCAGCGGCCCTAACGGGTGTGATCGGTTTGGTTCCCAAGCTGATGTTCAAGGCGGTCGCCGTCGATGGCTAGGCGCAGTGGAGGGCTGGGGGCTCTCGCTGCCGCGCGGCTTCCGGTGCTCGGGCCGTGACCGGCCCTGCGCTCCGGGTCCGCTTGTCGCCGACAAGCGGGTTGCTGTCGCTGGTCAGCAGGCCCAAGTGTGACGGCAACGTTGACGGCAACGACGGCAACCAGTCGGCACCACGGGCGCACGTCAGGCACCGTCCGACCTCGGTCAACGCCACGGCAGCAGGGTGATCGTTACTTCTGAAAAGCGGAAGGTCGGCGGTTCGACCCCGCCCCTGCCCACCTCACAGAGCAGCATAACGTTCCGGAGCCATATGGCCTGGGGCGTTGTCGTTGACAGCACCGCACATCTTCCATGAGCGGACGGTCAGCCGATGGTCTCCGCCGGCGCCGCTCCGATCGGAGGCCACGCGATGCGCGCCACTTCAGAGTGATCAGTCGAGCCTTACCGGTTCCGGACGCTTCGCCCATCGACGGAACCTCCACCGATAGACCGGCCCGATCGCGAACCGGAAAGTGGCCCTGTCCTCGTTTACGACCAGCCGAAGCCGCCTGATGGTCGGAGAGCCATCGGTCGAGCGCAGCCGAAGACGGAGCAGGCGAACGCGCAGGAAAGCCCTCCATGATGTGTCCTCATCTCGCTGGGCCTGCAGCACCGGTCGGACTGCCTCGAACGCCGGGAGGGCCTGGAACTCACACTGCACCGTCGGCTGGTCTCTCCCAATCTCCCGCAGCAGAGCAATGGGCTGGCTCCCACGCGTGAGCACGTAATCGACTCTGTCCATGCCCGCCATTCTCCACCGTCCTCACATCTCCACATTCACCCGGACCGCCAATCTGCCGACGCAGCGGAGTTCTTCGCCAACGTCCTCAGGCGGACAGTACCGGTGACAGCAACACCGCCGAACAAACCAGCCATGAGCACACGCCCGCATCCGTCCGACCTCGGCCGACGTCAATTCGAGCGCGAGACTTCCACACCTGAAAAGTACCCGCTCCAGCATGACAAAGCCCAGGTCCGAACCATGATCCGGGACACTGGGACTTCGCCGTTCACGAGCCGTTCCCGTCCGGCTGTGCCCGTTGCGTGCCCGATCCGTCGCCGGGCTTCTTCCGCTTCTTGCTCTTCTTGCTCGCGTGGAGGAGTAGCGGCTACGCCGCTGGCCAAAGACACTTGCGGGATCAGGCTCGGAGGTGGTGCCAAGCATGGCCGCATCCATCGATGCAACAGTGCTCACGCCGCCGCTCGTCAGCAACGCCAAGGAGCGCCACCAGTGGGCGGAACGCCTTAACCCGCTCGTCCTGCCGCAAGTTGACGATCTTTGCAAGTTGCTCCCTGATACGCCGGCGCGTGATCAGCACGGCCGGAGTGTGGGTAGGGCGGATTCCGGCTCTGCGGATGCTCTCCGGCCCGTCCTCTACGAAAGCGCGCGCCTGAACGCAGAAGGCGGCGAGGTCGCGCAAGGCGCCGAACTGCTCAGTGTCGTTCAGCCCCTCGAACCACTCGACCCCTTGAGCAATCGGGGCCATCCCTTGCGCCAACTCGTTCAGAATGACCGCACGCTCGTTCATCCCAACCCACCTCACCACACGCGCGCAATCCCGCACGGTCATCGAACCAGATCGTAAAGCGTTCGGTGTTCGCGGCGGCCGTGTCTACTGTGTCGGATTATGAGGTATGTGCGGCGGCGCGAGACGCAGGACGATCGGTCAAGGCGTCGGTCTGACCGCGTCCCGCGCGATGAGCCAGTACCTCGGGATGCGATCGACGGCGGCGATGTTCTCGTGGCCGGCCTCTTCTCGGCGAAGTACGAGGGCCATGTCGAGGCCATGGCTGCTCTGGCGGGTGTGGTCGAGGGTTTGGGCGGTCGTGTCGTGGGGCGGTTCGTTCAGCGGCGGGGGGTCTCGGGCCGCAAGAAGGGCCGCGCGCCTGGGGGGCGGGCGAACATGGACCGTCCTTACTCGTCGCGGACGTTGATGAGCACGGGGAAGGTGCGTGAGATAGCGGCCGCGCGGGCCGACATGGATGCCAAGGTGGTCGTGTTCGCCAACGAGTTGACGATCAGACAGCGGACGGTCCTGACGGAGTTGCTCGGTTGCCCGGTGTTCAGCCGCGGTGATCTCTGAAGGCCAGAGGCAGCGGGCCGCGCCCATGCCGGTCCCTGCGGGTCACAGGACTGAGCGGCGTGCAATTAGCGTGCAACTAAGGGTGGTGATCAGAGGTCGATCACGGTCACTCGCGGGGAGGGCTGGAGCCCAGGTCAGCAGCCCTAGCAGGCTTGATCGGTTTGGTTCCCGAGCTGACAGCGCGGTTTGATTCCCGTCACCCGCTTCACGAGGAGAGACCAGGACTGCGGGTGTGAACCTTGGCCATGCTGAGGCGGGATGGCGTAGCTGGCATGAGCGCGTTCGCCTGGCCATCGTTCTTCTCTGGAGATTTTCATGTCGGCGAACAGGGGCAGGAATCGGGACGGTTCTGCAGAACTGTGTTGGTGGTGCGTGCTGGGATGCTGTTCATGGATGGTGAGCAGGTGCTGGCGGCCGTGGCGTATCTCATGGGGATGGATCCTGATGGTTTGACGTGCGATGAGCCAGGGCATCTGGGCGGGCATGCGTGCCTGCCGGTCTCTGGTTCCGTGGACATGGAGGCCCTGGTGAAGATGCTCACCGAGCAGTACGCCGGCCCGTTCAGTCAGCCTGATGGGTTGTCGGCTCTGCGCTTGGGGGAGCAGGTCGGATGGACGCACACCTGGGTGTGGGACGCGCGGGCGGTCGCGCTCGGCCACGCCTCGGACGGCCGACCGGTCATGGCCGTCACGGAGCGGAACCCGCCGAATCCGGCTGAACTGCCCGCAGAGATGTCGTGGGTGGAACGGCTGGTCGCGATCACCGCGGTGACGGTGCCACTGGTTCCCGCGCCCGACTGGGCGTCGGTCGAGTCACGCTTGGGCAGCGCGCTGCCGAGCGACTACAAGCTTCTCGTCGAGAGGTTCGGTTGTGACGGTCTGTTCGACGAGTTTTTCCACGTCTTCTCTCCGGAGGAGTTGATCTGGCATACCGAGGTCTTTTCTGATGGCGGCTTCGTGCCAGAAGGTGAGCATCCTGCGTCCTTCCCGGCCTCGGATGGGGTGATTCCCTGGTCGGACAACGAGCACGAGGAGCGGTTCTTCTGGATCACTGAGGGGCCCGATCCCGACTGCTGGCCCGTCTACGCCTTGGACAGTCTCAATGAAGGGAGCCGGTTCGAGTGCACGGCGACGGAGTTCCTGTTCCGCCAGATGACCGATCTGGATCTGCCTTTGACCACTACCGCGGACTTCCGCGGGCACTGGTTCATGAGAACGATCGGCTGAAACAGTATCTCGCTGCTGACAGTCGTGGTTGCGCTGAGACCACCTTTGTGGAGCTGCCCACAGCGATCGAGGCACCCCTGCCGCGCAGCGCCTGGAGAACGGGCGCCGTGCAATTAGCGTGCAACTAGGGGCGGTGATCAGGGGTCAATCGTGGTCACTCGCGGGAGGGCTGGAGCCCAGGTCAGCAGCCCTAACAGGCGTGATCGGTTTGGTTCCCAAGCTGATAGGGCGGGTTCGATTCCCGTCACCCGCTCCACCACGAAGGCCCAGGCCAGGGACATGATCCCCGACGCTGGGCCTTGATCGTTCAGGGGCTCGTGAAGAGTTCGAGGCCTAGCACGTACCCGCCTGCGTAGAACGTTGCGCAGCATGGCGCCACTGCTAAGAGGCCCGGGAGCATGTCAGCGGACCCACCAGGCCTCAACGGCCCCCGATGAGAACCTTCATTACGGTTTCAAGGGCGCCCCGCAAGCGGGGCGCCGGCGGCCGCGCCCGGCTCTGCGAGCCGGGCATGTGGCCTGTTCCGTCCGGTCCCGTCTCGCGCCGCCGTTCGCGGCCGCCCCTGCCCACGCGGAGTCCCGAAGCGCGAAGCAGTTCACGGACGACTGAGACTGTGATGCTCAGCCCTTGCCGTCACCTTGCACCCGCGGGACGACTCCGACGAACTCAGCCCCCTTGTGGTTGCCCACCACCAGGGCGAACCCGTGACCATCTGAGCATTCGAGATCTATGCGGACATACCCGCCACGCGTCCCCAGAGGGCTGTCATAGTCATCCCTGTCTGGCTGCACAGTCACGACTTCATGATCCTTAGCAAAATTCATGTTCTCGACTTCAGCAATGCCGCATGCAGGGCACATCAACTGCCACTGCCTGCTCCATACGGGGCTGGAGCTGTCGATCGGAACCAGAATCTCTGAGTGAGACATCGGCATCGCGCTTCCTCCAAAGGGCGGGCGAAGTTCAAGAGCTCAACCAAAGGTAGTACGCAGGCCTCCGGATCGGTTGCTGTACTGATTCGGAACGAGAAGGTGACAGCAGGCGGCCTGGCCAATTGAGCGAGCCCGAAGGGGGGTCTCGCGACCCCCAGCCCCCCGCGAACCGGAGTTCTCATCCGCGCGAACCTGTCTGTCACAACGTCTCGCCATTCGCGCGGATAAGCAGTCCGGGCCGGTGGTGACCAGGGCCGGAAACGCTCAGTGCAGGAAGCCAGCCAGACCGAAGAGACTCCCGAGCATGCCCCAGAACGCACCGAGCGCCGCCAGAGTCCCCTGGGCCTGGTCTACCCCTAGTCTCCGGCGCGCATACAAGTACGTGGCGATCGCTGACAAAGCACTCATCAGAAAGAAATTTGCGGCAAGCGAGACGGCTAGTAGATCCACGGCCAGGTCATCCTCTCTCTTGGCCGATAGACCTGGGGAGAGAGGGGGTGCCTCAACTCCACCAGGCGTGCCTGATAGAGCCGAGCCACCGCAACCCGACGAGCGAGGGCGTTCGGTTCCTACATCGTGCTAGTGTCCCGAGTCGTTAATTAGTTGGCAGTATGTGGCGAGGGTTTCGAGGATGTCGTCGGCGTGTTTTGTCCACACGAACGGCTTGGGGTCGGCGTTCCACTCGTTGATCCAGACACGGACGTC
>NZ_JBIRAW010000069.1:0-3445 GCF_044326315.1 Actinomadura sp. 9N407
TTGTTCTCTGTTGCAAATTTGTTGATCGCTTTGTGTGTTCAAGTTTTTAAGGGCACACGGTGGATGCCTTGGCATCAGGAGCCGATGAAGGACGTGGGAGCCTGCGATATGCCTCGGGGAGTCGGCAACCAGACTTTGATCCGGGGATTTCCGAATGGGGAAACCTGGCACCCGTCATGGGGTGTCGCCGCCGTCTGAATGTATAGGGCGGTTGGTGGGAACGCGGGGAAGTGAAACATCTCAGTACCCGCAGGAAGAGAAAACAATAGTGATTCCGTGAGTAGTGGTGAGCGAAAGCGGAGGAGCCTAAACCGTGCGCGTGTGATAGCCGGCAGGTGTTGCGTGTGCGGGGTTGTGGGACCACCCTGATCTGGCTGCCGCCAGGTCGAGGAGTTATAAACCGCTTGGGTAGTCGAATGGCATGGGAAGGCCGACCGTAGACGGTGAGAGTCCGGTAGACGAAATCCAAGTGGCTTCTGGGTGTGTTCCCGAGTAGCACGGGGCCCGTGAAATCCCGTGTGAATCTGCCACGACCACGTGGTAAGGCTGAATACTTCCTGATGACCGATAGCGGACAAGTACCGTGAGGGAAAGGTGAAAAGTGCCCCGGTGAGGGGTCGTGAAATAGTACCTGAAACCGTGTGCCTACAAGCCGTCAGAGCGTCCCCAACACCTTGTGGGGTGTTGTTCGTGATGGCGTGCCTTTTGAAGAATGAGCCTGCGAGTTATGGTGTGTGGCGAGGTTAACCGGTGGCGGGTAGCCGTAGCGAAAGCGAGTCTGAATAGGGCGTTTTTAGTCGCATGCTGTAGACCCGAAGCGGAGTGATCTAGCCATGGGCAGGGTGAAGCGCCGGTAAGACGGTGTGGAGGCCCGAACCCACCAGGGTTGAAAACCTGGGGGATGACCTGTGGTTAGGGGTGAAAGGCCAATCAAACTCCGTGATAGCTGGTTCTCCCCGAAATGCATTTAGGTGCAGCGTTGCGTGTTTCTTGCCGGAGGTAGAGCTACTGGATGGCTAATGGGCCCTACAAGGTTACTGACGTCAGCCAAACTCCGAATGCCGGTAAGTGAAGCGTGGCAGTGAGACTGCGGGGGATAAGCTTCGTAGTCGAGAGGGAAACAGCCCAGATCATCGGCTAAGGCCCCTAAGCGTGTGCTAAGTGGTAAAGGATGTGGAGTTGCTGTGACAACCAGGAGGTTGGCTTAGAAGCAGCCACCCTTGAAAGAGTGCGTAATAGCTCACTGGTCAAGTGATTCCGCGCCGACAATGTAGCGGGGCTCAAGCACACCGCCGAAGCCGTGGCATTCCAGCGTAAGCTGGGGTGGGTAGGGGAGCGTCCTGCAGCCGGCGAAGCCGCCGAGTGATCGAGTGGTGGAGGCTGTGGGAGTGAGAATGCAGGCATGAGTAGCGAATGGAGAGTGAGAAACTCTCCCGCCGGATGACCAAGGGTTCCTGGGGCAGGCTAATCCGCCCAGGGTAAGTCGGGACCTAAGGCGAGGCCGACAGGCGTAGTCGATGGACAACGGGTTGATATTCCCGTACCCGCTGGTATGCGCCAACGCTGAATCCTCTGATGCTAAGACCCTGAATCCTGGTTGGAGCCTTCGGGTTCCTTTCAGGCCTAGCGGTCGGCCCGAGGGGGTAGTAGGTGAGCGATGGGGTGACGCAGGAGGGTAGCTCAGCCCAGGCGATGGTTGTTCCTGGGGTAAGCATGTAGCCCGGTGTGCAGGTAAATCCGCACACCATTAAGGGTGAGATGTGATGCCGAGCCGTTTTAGGTGAAGTGAGTGATCCCATGCTGCCGAGAAAAGCCTCTAGTGAGTGTACCGGCGGCCCGTACCCCAAACCGACTCAGGTGGTCAGGTAGAGAATACCAAGGCGATCGGGTGAACTGTGGTTAAGGAACTCGGCAAATTGCCCCCGTAACTTTGGGAGAAGGGGGGCCACGTCTGGTGAACGCCCTTGCGGCGGGAGCTGGGTGTGGTCGCAGAGGCCAGGGGGAAGCGACTGTTTACTAAAAACACAGGTCCGTGCGAAGTCGTAAGACGCTGTATACGGACTGACGCCTGCCCGGTGCCGGAACGTTAAGAGGACCGGTTACTGCCCTTTCGGGGGTGGGAAGCTGAGAATCTAAGCGCCGGTAAACGGCGGTGGTAACTATAACCATCCTAAGGTAGCGAAATTCCTTGTCGGGTAAGTTCCGACCTGCACGAATGGCGTAACGACTTCCCCGCTGTCTCAACCACAGGCCCGGTGAAATTGCAGTACGAGTAAAGATGCTCGTTTCGCGCAGCAGGACGGAAAGACCCCGGGACCTTCACTATAGCTTGGCATTGGCGTTTGGAGCGTCTTGTGTAGGATAGGTGGGAGACTGTGAAGCCGGCACGCTAGTGTCGGTGGAGTCGTTGGTGAAATACCACTCTGGTCGTTTTGAGCGTCTAACCCGCACCCGTGGATCCGGGTGGGGGACAGTGCCTGGTGGGTAGTTTAACTGGGGCGGTTGCCTCCTAAAGAGTAACGGAGGCGCCCAAAGGTTCCCTCAGCCTGGTTGGCAATCAGGTGGCGAGTGCAAGGGCACAAGGGAGCTTGACTGTGAGACAGACATGTCGAGCAGGTGCGAAAGCAGGGCCTAGTGATCCGGCACCGGCGTGTGGAAGCGGTGTCGCTCAACGGCTAAAAGGTACCCCGGGGATAACAGGCTGATCTTCCCCAAGAGTCCATATCGACGGGATGGTTTGGCACCTCGATGTCGGCTCGTCGCATCCTGGGGCTGGAGTAGGTCCCAAGGGTTGGGCTGTTCGCCCATTAAAGCGGCACGCGAGCTGGGTTTAGAACGTCGCGAGACAGTTCGGTCCCTATCCGCTGCGCGCGCAGGAGAATTGAGAGGGTCTGTCCCTAGTACGAGAGGACCGGGACGGACGGACCTCTGGTGTGCCAGTTGTCCCGCCAGGGGCACGGCTGGTTGGCTACGTTCGGTCGGGATAACCGCTGAAAGCATCTAAGCGGGAAGCCTTCCTCGAGATGAGTTCTCCCTTCCACCCTTCGGGGTGGGGTAAGGCCCCCAACAGACCATTGGGTTGATAGGCCAGAAATGGAAGCATCGCAAGGTGTGGAGTTGACTGGTACTAATAGGCCGAGCGGCTTGACACACCCACAGATCAACGATTTCTGCTGCGGTTGTTCGCGTCCCTGTGCGGTTCCCAGAAAACAAACGGAACCGCAAAACTGAATACCGAGTCTGATACTCGGACGAGACTTGCCACCCCAGCCGTGGCCGGCCCCTTTGACGGGGGTGTGGCCCGCGGGGTGTGCGTGGAGCGTTCGGTGGTCATGGCGAAGGGGAAACACCCGGTCCCATCCCGAACCCGGAAGTTAAGCCCTTCAGCGCCGATGGTACTGCATGGGAGACTGTGTGGGAGAGTAGGACACCGCCGGACATATAT